>JAZNEH010000022.1:0-3624 GCA_045588515.1 Eubacteriales bacterium | reverse complement strand
AGGATTCACATACAAGCAAATGCACAACTTCATTACAAGATATAACGCAACTCAACGCAAACGAATGGCAGGGATAATGCCAAAGCCCAAAGGAAGACCGAGAAAAGACGGATCCGAACTGCCGGCGTGCTTCAGACTGCGGCGGGTGCCGTAGTCCACCTCCTGCAGACCCACGATGTCGCCGTCGATCTCTTTCAAAAGATCGGCCACTTCGTTTAAAGTTTTGCCGTACCAAGCGCATTTATATTAAAAGAAACAATTTTCAGCATTTTGGTTTAATCTCCTTTTATCATTTGGATTGCTTGCTCCAAGGAACGTTGGAAGGTCGCTTGGTCTTTGGCATCAAAGACCATCAGTCTATCCACCGCTCCGGCTTGCTCCAGTTCAAACGGTGGGGTGTAATTGATCTTTTGCACGTAGGCTTCCCAATTCTGGAGTTTTAAACGGTCCCGCCCGGAGTTCCGCTCCAGCATCCGTTTGTGGCAAACCTCCAAGGGGGCAGTAACCCAGATTACAAACAACTTTGCGCCCATTTCGTGGGCACGCTTTTGCAGTTTTTGCATAAAATCCACATCCCGGATCTCAGAACTCAAGGGAGCATTCAACAGCACCCGATCCGCAAACCGCAGGGTGGAAAAGGTCAGGTGTAAAATCGTGGCATATTCAGCGGAGCGCAAGTTCTTCTTGTAAAAATCCCCATCCAAATCGGCTGGCTGGCCGGCGGCAGAAAAGGCCGCCTGTACCAGAGGAGCCAGATCGTCTTTATCCAAAAGAACCATCGGGCTTAATTCTTTCGCCAGCCGCTCGGAAAGATAGGTTTTGCCGCAGGCGGGCGGCGCCGCCACAATCAACAGTTTTTTGTTCAGCATACGTATTTCTTTAAGGTTGCAAGAACAGCTCCGGGGCCTTTGAGCATTTCAGCGAGGGAACGGCAAACGGAATCTGCCATTCTTGCCTCATAGAGGTTGATACCGAAAATTTTGTCGTTTTTCAAAAGTTCAGTGATCTCCGCCTCCACCTGCTCTGCTGAGAGGCCTGCGCCCAGTTTCAGATTGGCAACGAAGGGGCGCACTGTATCCAGCAGGGGATCGGGGCTCGGTTCAAATGCTTCGCCGTTGTCGTCAATTCCCATCAGGTAACGGATCCATCCGGCGAATACCAACGGGATCAATTTCAAATCTTTTACATTCAGGCTCTCGGAGGCCAAGTAGGCCTTCACGGTTTCTCCAAAGCGGATGGCCAGTTTTTGGGAAGTATCGGTGGCGATCCGTTGAGGGGTATCGGGCATAAAGGGATTGGGGATCCGGGTGGTAATAACGGTGTCGATAAATTCTTTGGGATCCAGAACACCGGGATCGATCACCACTGGCAGGCCTTCCATATAGCCGATGCCTTGAACCAGTTTGTTCAGGGTTTCGTTTTTCATCTCTTCAGAGATCAGTTGATAACCCAAAAGACAGCCGAAAATCGCCAAAGCAGTATGCAGGGGGTTTAGGCAGGTGCAGACCTTCATTTTTTCCACCTTATCCACTGTTTCACGGGCGGTGAACAAGATCCCGCCTTTCTCCAAGGCGGGTTTGCCGTTGGGAAAGGCATCTTCGATCACCAGATATTCACATTCCTCTGCATTCACAAAGGGGGCAACGTAGGTATTCTTGGAGGTTACCACCGGGCCCGGATTTTCCACACCGTCTGCCTTGAGAATTTCTTCCACCGAAAGATCGGGGCGGGGGGTGATCTTATCAATCATACTCCAGGGGAAGGAAACGGTGGATTTATCCTTGATATAGGTTTCAAAGCCACTATCGGCCAGCCCTTTTTCAACCCAGCCTTTTGCAAAGGCGTAAATCGCATCAAAGAGTTTATCTCCGTTATGGGAGCAGTTATCCATACTAACCATAGCGATGGGCTTTTGGCCCGCCTGATAACGGGTATAAAGCAAAGAGGCTACCTTGCCGATATAACTTTTGGGCATTGCAGGGCCCTTTTCCATATCTTCCTGCACCGCCGGCAATAAGTTTCCGTTGCTGTCGGTTAGGCAGTAGCCCTTTTCGGTGATGGTGAAGGAGGCCATCTGCAGGGAATCCTTTTCGAAAATTTTCTGCAGGCGGGCATATTCCTTGGCGTTCTCGGAATCCAGCATCAAGGATTCCACCACACTGCCTACCACGGTTTTTTCCACGTTTCCGTCTGCTTTCAGCGTTACCAGAAGGGTGTAATCATCGTGGGGGCGGTTGATCTTTTCAATGATCTCATAGTCAAATCCCTCTGCCACGATCAAGCCTCGATCCAAAACGCCTTCATTCAGCAGGTTTTGAACCACATTGGCTTGAAAGGCCCGAAAGATGTTGCCGGCACCAAAATGGATCCAATAGGGGTTTTCTTTGGTGGCGGCAGCTACTTTGGCTCGGTTATATTGAGGCAAGCGGTAGCCGGCTTTTTCCCAGGGGGCTTTGTTTTCAAGACCTTTATCGTTTAATCTCATTATTTAGACTCCTTTTCAATGGCTTCCCATAAGCCCTGCAGATAGCAAGCCCCCAAGGCTCTATCGTAAAGGCCGTAGCCGGGCATAGCCACTTCACCCCAGATCATCCGTCCGTGGTCGGGGCGGATGGGACCTTCAAAGCCGATATCGTGCAGGGCCTTCATAATTTCAAACATATCAAAAGTGCCGTCGGAGGAAAGATGGGCGGATTCTTCAAAATCCGTTGGGCTATTGAATTTCAGGTTGCGGATATGAGCAAAATGGATTCTCCCTTTCAGGGAACGGATCATATCCGGCAGATCGTTCTTTAGGCTGGTGCCGTAGGAGCCGGTGCAGAAGGTGACGCCGTTATGGGGGTTATCCACCATCTTCATCATCCGCAGAATATTTTGCTTATTGATAATGATCCGGGGCAGACCGAAAACACTCCAAGCAGGATCATCGGGGTGGATCGCCATATTGATATCGTATTGATCGCAAACGGGCATAATCCGCTCTAAGAAATATTTGAGGTTTTCAAAGAGTTTTTCATCGTCGATATCCTGATACATCGCAAAGAGTTCTTTAACTCTTGCCATTCGTTCGGGCTCCCAGCCGGGCATTACAGTGCCGTTCATATCTCCTGCGATGGAATCAAACATTTTTTCGGGATCCAGAGCATCCACTGCCTCTTGAGTATAAGCCAGAACAGTGGAACCATCGGGGCGCATTCTGGCCAGTTCGGTCCTGGTCCAATCGAAGACCGGCATAAAGTTATAGCAAACCATATGGATGTCTTCTTTGCCCAGATTTTCCAGACATTGGATATAATTGTCAATATAAAAATCCCGGTCGGGCGCACCGGTCTTGATGGCATCGTGCACGTTCACGCTTTCGATTCCTGCAATGTGAAGGCCGGCGGCCTCTACCTCCTCCTTCAGCGCACGAATCGCTTCCCGGCTCCAAACTTCGCCGGGGGCAGTGTCGTAAAGGGTGGTGATGACCCCGGTAACGCCGGGGATCTGACGGATTTGTTTTAAGGTGACGGTATCAAATTTAGAACCGTACCAACGCAAAGTCATTTCCATATCGCTAATCTCCTTTTTTATTGATAGTTCTATTATAACAGAATCATTTTTAAAAGCAATAGCAAATGAACC
>JAZNEH010000021.1:0-7524 GCA_045588515.1 Eubacteriales bacterium | reverse complement strand
CTTGGCCTCCGACTTTGAATTTACTGTAATGGATGCCGGCTACAAAACTCCTTGGATCGCAAAGAAAACATTAGATGACGGAAAGATCCCCATTATTCCATACACAAGCCCCAAGGGTAAAAAAGAAAGATACAAACCATGGGAATATACCTACGATGAAGCAAACGATCAATATATTTGTCCACAAGGCCAACCGCTTCGCCATACAACTACAAGCAGAGATGGAAAACGGACTTACCGCAGTACACCAAAGAACTGTGTAGATTGCCCATACAAGGCCCTTTGCGGTGCCAATGCAAAGGGGCAGAAGATATTCCAGACACATATATGGCAGGAATATTTAGATTTGGTAGAGCAGCTTCGCAAAACCGATCGTGGACAGGATCTTTACAAACGACGTAAAGAAACCATCGAACGAGTTTTTGCGGATGCCAAAGAAAAACACGCTATGCGTTATACACATCATCGAGGTCTGGCTCGCGTTACGCAATGGGTCAGGCTTAAATATGCTGCCATGAATTTGAAAAAGATGGCAATATGGAGTTGGAAGAACTCCGTTTTTCAACAGATTTTCGCCATTTTTGTCCCTATATACAGAAAAACCACTGTTTTCGCTTCCTGAAAACGGTGGTTTTTTGACATGCTGAAGGGGGGAAACCTTTTATAAAAGGTTCCCCCCTTAGTTTTATTTTTTCAAAAACGGGCGGTGCCAGGTTTTGGGATTCAGCAGAATCAGTAAGGGGAACAGTTCCAAGCGTCCCGCCAGCATATCCAAACTGAAAACGATCTTGGAAAGATCGGAAAAAGCACCGAAATTCCGGGCAGGTCCAACGGCATCGAAGCCCGGCCCGATATTATTCAATGTGGCCGCCACGCTGGTGAAAGCGGTGGCGATACTGTTGCTATCCGGTGAAACGATCAATACTGAAGCCACGAAGATGGCAATATAGGCGGCCAAAAAGGTGTTGGCCGAACGGAGCGTGTGGTGTTCCAGCACTTTCCCTTCCAGCCGGATTTTTTTCACTGTGCGGGGGTGCACGATCCGGCCCAGTTCGTCGATCCATGATTTGGCGTAGATCAATACTCTGGAAACCTTGATCCCGCCGCCGGTACTGCCGGCACAGGCACCGATAAACATCAAAAGGATCAGAAGCATCTTCGGTAAGGTGGGCCAGAGATCAAAATCCTGTGTGGCATAGCCGGTGGTGGTGATGATACTGCCCACTTGGAACAGGGCGTGGCGGAAGGCCTCTTCCAGATTGGGGAATAGATGGCGGATGCCGCTGGTGATCACCAAGGTGGAAAGGGCGATGATGGCAATATACCACCGAGCCTCTTCGCAACGAAGGGCTTGGCGTGGATGCCGCCGCCAGATCAGGAAGTAAACGTTAAAGTTGATCCCGAACAGGATCATAAAGATAGCGATGATATATTGGGAGGCTGGGTTATAAGTTGCCAGGCTGCTATTGAGCGTGGAAAATCCACCGGTTCCGGCTGTACCGAAGGAGAGGGTTACAGCATCAAAGGCCGGCATCCCTGCAATCAATAGTAAAAGGATTTCCACCCCCGTCATCAAGGTATAGATCACATAGAGGATAATGGCCGTATTCCGGGCTTTCGGCACCATTTTCCCCACTTGGGGGCCGGGGCTTTCCGCCCGCATCAGATGCATAGTGGATCCGCCGGTGATGGGCAGAAGGCAAAGCAAAAAGACCAAAACACCCATCCCGCCGATCCAGTGGGTGAAACTCCGCCAGAAGAGAGAGCAGCGGGAAAGCGCCTCCACATCCGGAAGAATGGAAGAGCCGGTGGTGGTGAAGCCGGAAACTGTTTCAAAAAAAGCATCGATAAAGCGGGGGATATCGCCGGTCATCATAAAAGGCAGGCAACCGAAAAGGCTTAGGATCAGCCAACTGAGGGCCACGGAAACGAAGCCTTCTTTGGCATAAAACACCTGATTCTTTGGTTTTTTTGCGGTGGCAAAAAAGCCCAGCGCAGAGGTGAAAAGAGCGCAAAGCAGAAAACTTTTGGCTTGTTCTTCACCGTAGTAGAACCCAACGGCCGTTGGCAAGAGCATTAACAGCCCCTCTATTTTCAGCACATAACCGATAATGTAAAAAATAATTGAAAAATTCATTCTATTTCAAAATATCCTTAAAATCATTGAGCCGTTTCCGGCTGGTAACAACAAGAACCCGATCGCCGGGCTGAATGGTGGTGTCGCCGTTGGGCAGGATGCTATGCTTGCCCCGGCTGATGCCGCAGATAATCAGATTACTCTTTAATTTCATTTCTTTCAAGGGGATATTCAGGCAAGGCGCATTTTCGCTGATTTTGAACTCCAACGCCTCCACTTGATCTTCTGCCAGGCGATAAAGGGTTTCCACGTTATTGCCCATTGCATTTTGCCGGGCCCGGGCGTATTGCAAAATATGCTCGATGGTAATACTATGGGGATAGATCACGCTATCCAATTCCAGTTTGGAGATGATATCATCAAAAACCGTGCGTTCCACTTTGGTGATTACTTTGGGACATTTCAATTCTTTGGCATAAAGGGAGAGCATCACGTTTTCTTCATCATAGCCGGTGAGGGCCAGAAACGCATCGGTGGAACCGATTCCCTCTTCTAAAAGCAGGCTCTTATCGGAAGCATCGCCCTGGATAATCATTGCGCCCGGTAATTTTTCGGCCAGTTCGTTGCAACGCTGACCATCGGTTTCGATGATCTTCACAGCGATGCGGTCGTTGAGCAACTGCCGGGCCAGATAAAAGGCCAGTGTGCCGCCGCCGGCGATGATGACGCTTTTTGCGCTGTGGGTATCCAATTTGATCTGCCGAAAGAAGGCTTGGGTGTTCCGGGGATGGATCACCACCGAAACCTGATCCCCTTCCTGCAATTCAAAAAGGCCGGTCGGGATATGGAATTCATTTTGGCGTTTCACGCAACTGAACAGAAAATCAGTGTTGATCTTGTTTCGCAGTTGGGTCATACTTTTTCCGGCCAGAACGGAATTCTTAGGAATTCGGAAGGTTACCAGATCCAATTGCCCCTTGCAGAAGGAGTTGATATCAATGGCCGAAGGAAACCGCAACAGCCGGGAAATTTCGGTGGCGGCGGCAAACTCCGGATTGATGACCATAGAAAGGCCGATCTGATCTTTAATAAAGGCCGTTTCATTCAAATAAAGGGGATTGCGAAGCCGGGCAATGGTGGCACAATCTTCACTTTTTTTTGCAAAAAGGGAACAAAGCAGATTTTGTTCATCAGAGCCGGTCATAGCGATCAGCAGATCGGTTTCATCAATGCCCGCTTCGGCGAGGGTGGAATAATTGAGTCCGTTTTCAACCATTCCCATCACGTCGCTATTATCGCAAACCGCATTCACCCGTTTTGGATCTAGGTCGATCACGGTAACGTCGTGGCCCTCGGCGGTCAGCGAATGGGCCAGGGTCGTACCGGTTTTATCCACACCAACAATAATGATTTTCATAATGGCTCCTTTATAGTAACTCTGTTAGATTAACTTCAAAAGTTCCTTTGGATGGGCGATCTGCCGATCCGCCTTAGTCAGGGCATTCGCTCCGCCGAAGCCCCAAAGGCAACCTACGCCGGTAACGCCGGCATTTTGAGCGTGGAGCATATCGATCTCCATATCTCCAACGTAAAGACATTCTTCTTTCGGGCAATGGTTTGCTTCTAAGATGGCTTTCAATGCGGAAGGATCCGGTTTCACCGGAATTCCCGGCCGTTCACCGTAAACTTCATCCAGCAGGCCGGGCAAGGTATTGCCCACAATCAACTGGGTTTGGTGATGGGGCCGGTTGGAGAGAACCACCAGCCGGATGCCCCGGTTTTTCAGTTCTTTTAAGGTTTCTTCCACGCCCTCAAAGGGCACGCCCTTCAAGGTGGGATCCGTGCGATAAAGTTGATCGTAGAAGGAGAAACATTCTTCCAAGTCCGCCTCCAGCCCCACCGTTTTCATAACACCAGCCAGAAGGATCCGGGCCCCTTTTCCGAAATGGGGCAGGATCTCCGCCATGGTCAGGGGCGGGGAGCCGTAATGAGCCAGCGTGCGGTTCACGCAGGAAACAACGATATTGGTGGAATCAATCAAAGTTCCGTCCATATCGAAGGCGATCAACTGAATCATGGGGAAAACCTCTCTTTCGTTTCATATTTTAACATATTTAATGCTGGTATTCAAGGGGAAACTATGTTATACTAAACCTAGGGTAGGGTAAATCATCCGAACACCGTTTTAAAAAGGCGGATTTTCACTCTACCCTAGAAAAAACGAAAGGAGCGTGGATCCGTGGAATTTCCGCAAAAAGTGACTGAAAAGCTAGCGGTGCTGACCGCCCGCCCGGGGGTTTATCTGATGAAGAACCGGGATGGGAAGATCATCTACGTTGGGAAAGCGAAAAATTTAAAAAACCGGGTCAGCTCCTATTTCACAGGGGTGAAGAGCCACACCGCCAAGGTGATGGCGATGGTGGAGAAGGTGGCGGATTTTGATTATATCTGCGTAAATACCGAAATGGAAGCTTTGATCTTGGAAAATAACCTGATTAAAGAACATTCCCCCAAATATAACATTTTGCTGAAAGACGATAAGACCTATCCCTATGTGAGTTTGGATCTTAAACAACCTTATCCCCATTTAAAGATCCTGCGTCAGGAAAACCGGGAGGGTTTGCAGGTGTTCGGTCCGTTCCCGCAAATGGGCGCGGCGGCGGAGATCATCCGCACAGCCAACGATCTTTTCGGGCTGGCAACCTGCCATAAAAGTTTCCCCCGGGATTTTCGCAAGGGGCGGCCCTGCCTGCGTTATCATATCGGCACTTGTATGGGCGTTTGCACCGGCAACATTTCCCAAGAACAATATAGGGAACGGTTGGGCGAAGTGATGGAGTTTTTAAAAGGGGACTATAAGGCTCTGGTGCGCCAACTGACAGAAAAAATGACCCAAGCGGCCGAAAATCTGCAATTTGAGAAAGCCGCCGCCCTGCGGGATCGGATCCGGAAGATTGAAAAACTGGGCCAAAACCAGATCGTAGACGGAGATACCCGGCAGGAGCGGGATGTTTTGGATGCCGTTCGGCTGGGGGATTCGTTGGCGGTTGGGATTTTAATGATCCGGGAAGGCCGGTTATTAATGCAGGATACCGTGGTGCTGAAAGAGGGCGTTGAAGAAGATTGGATCGGCCCCTTCCTGCAGCGCTATTATCAAAAAAAGGAGCAGATCCCCCGGGAACTGCTTTTGCCCAAACTGCCGGAAGAGGCAGAACTTTTGAGCGGGTATCTTTCGGAATTAAAAGGAAAAAACGTTACGTTGCGGGCCCCCCAGCGGGGCACCGGCACAGAACTTTTGGCTCTTTGTCGCAAAAATGCCGCTGAAAAATTAGCGGAGCGGGAAGCGGGGGGCGATCGGGTGCGAAAAATGTCGGCATTACTGGCGCAAACGTTGGGCCTCCCAACGCCCCCGGCACGGATCGAAATGTATGATATTTCTAATTTCGGCAAGGATTCTATGGTGGGCGGAATGATCGTTTGGGAAGAGGGCCGATTGAAAAAAAGCGCCTATCGGCGGTTTGAGATCAAGGATCAGTTCTTGCCCGATGATTATGCCGCAACCCGGCAGATGCTGGCCCGGCGGATGGAGCATCTGGAGGATGAAAAGTTCGGCGGAAAGCCGGATCTGATCCTGATGGATGGCGGCCTGCAACATGTGCACGCTGTGCAGGATCTTTGCAAGGGGATCCCGGTTTATGGTTTGGTGAAAGATCGAAAACATAAAACCCGGGCGTTGGTTTCCGATGGGGGAGAACTGGATCTGCGCAGTGATCCGGCCCTGTTCGGGTTCTTTTGCGGGTTGCAGGAGGAAGTTCACCGCTTTGCCATCACCTATATGAAGAAAAAGCATACCAAAACCATGAAAAAATCCCCCTTATTGGAGGTGCCGGGAATGGGCCCGGCCCGGTTAAAGAAACTGCGGAAAGCATTTCCCAAGGGATTTGAAAACGTTCCGGCAGAGGAATTGGCGAAAAAAGCCGGAATTCCTTTGAATGTGGCGGAATTATTGAAGGAGGCAACGCAAAAATGATGCGGATCATAGCCGGTGCACGCCGGGGCAAAAAACTGCAAACATTGGAAGGGCTGGATACCCGCCCCACTTTGGAACGGGTGAAACAGGCGGTTTTCGGTGCCCTGCAATTTGAATTGGAAGGCCGCAAGGTGTTGGACCTTTTTGCCGGAAGCGGCCAATTGGGGCTGGAAGCTATCAGCCGGGGGGCGGCTTATTGCTGGTTCAACGATCAAAGCAATGCCGCTTTTCAGGTGGTGCAAAAGAATATTGCGGCCTGTTCTTTTGAAAAACAATCAAAAGGTTCTTGCGTTTCCCATAGTATGTGTGTTAAAATGATAGAAAAAGCGGGTTATTTGCCGGATCTTGTTTTTTTAGATCCTCCCTATGGCCAGGGGCTGGCGGAGGATGCCATCCGGCAGTTGGCGCCGATTTTGCCCTTGGGGGCAATCGTGGTTGTTGAAACTGCGGCAGAGGAAGCCCTTTCCTATGAAGGGTTGGTTCTGCGGAAAGAATACCGCTACGGAGCCGTTAAAATAACTATGCTGGAAAAGAGGGAACAAGAAGAATGAAAATTGCCATCTGCCCCGGATCCTTCGACCCGGTTACTTTGGGGCATCTGGATATTATTTCAAGAGCGGCCCGCCTTTTTGATAAGGTTTATGTGGCAGTGCTGGCGAACAGCGCAAAAAAACCGCTCTTCACCGTGGAGGAGCGGATGGATCTGTTGCGCCGCTGCCTCACCGATCATCCCACTGTGGAAGTGATCACCTTCTCCGGCCTTTTGGCGGATTGCGCCCGAGAATATGGGGCGGCCGCCATTGTGAAGGGTTTAAGGGCGGTAACGGACTTTGAATATGAGTTCCAGATGGCCCTGACCAATAAAAAACTGAACCCGGAACTGGAAACGCTCTTTTTGAATACCAACGACAAGTATATGTATCTTTCTTCCAGCATTGTGAAGGAAGTGGGCAAGAACGGCGCTGATATTTCGGAATTTGTGCATCCGGCCGTGGTGAAGGATATCGAAGAAGCAATCAACCGAAAAAAAGGAGAGCAATAAAATGAAAATCGAAGAAATCTTGATCGCAATGGAAGACCTTTTGGAAGATGCATGGAACCTGCCGATGAGCGGCGGTAAGCGGGTGGTGAGCGCCACCGAACTTTTGGATCTGATTACAGATCTGCGCTCCGCTTTGCCGGAAGAGATCCGGGAATGTCGGGAACTGCTTTCCAAGCGGGATCAGATCATCCTGAAAGGCCGTGAGGAAGCCCAGTTGGCCATTGATACTGCACGGGCGCAGGCCAATAAAATGGTGAGCAAAGAGGCTATTTTGGTGGAAGCCCAACAAGAAGCCCAACGGGTAATCAATCAGGCTCAGGAAAAGGCCAAAGAAATGAAGGCCGCTACTGTGGAATATTGCGATAGCATCCTGGC
>JAZNEH010000020.1:0-2577 GCA_045588515.1 Eubacteriales bacterium | reverse complement strand
ATAGAAAAAAACGAGGCTTGACCAAACCTCGTTTACAAAAAATAAAAGCACCGTTTCAACGGTGCTTTTATTTTCTCTCTACCTTATGCAGCGGCAGACAAAATGTTCATCACGATTACGCAGATGCCGATCAAGGCGGCCAGAACAATAGTGATCTTGGCCAGAATTGCATCACGGGTGCGATTCTTATTCTTGCTGAAATAACTATCAGAAGCATCAGAGCCGCCAGCCATGGCGCCCAGACCCTGGGATTTACCCTGCTGAACAGAAATGCAGATAATAATTGCAACTGCCATTACCAAAATTGCAGAACCCAATACATATAAAGCCATCGATTTCACGACCTTTCCATCCAAAATTTATCTCGCCCGCAAAAGGGCAGATTTTTTGCTATATGCAATTATATCATAGGACTTTTGAAAATGCAACCATTTTTTCATTCAGAAATTTATCAACTGTTTTTTCAACAGCCTTGTTTACTTGCAATTATGGTTTTCAACAGGCCAAACCCCCGAAAAACCCCGATTTATGGCGAAAATATTCAAGTTTTTAACATTTTGAACAGAGTTATCAACAAGAATTATGTAAACAAGAATTATTTTTTCGTTTTTTTCAACAGGCAGGCAACCACCAAAAAAACCGCTTGCAAAGCCAAATTTCCATAAGCGATGCCGGCAAAAACATCGCCGTTCACCGGCAGAAACGCCAAACAAAACAGGCAAATGACCGAAAGTATAAACGGCACCAATGAGCACCAACCCGGCTGGCGAAACGCCTTTTTAATATTGCAAAGTAATCGCATCGCCAGCTCCACCAAAAGCAGGGCCAACGCAAAAACAACGGCCGCCGCGCCGGGGGTGAGATAGGCGTATTCCACGCTCATCATGATAGGCGTAGAAGGGGAACAGTAGACGATATAATAGCAGAGCGGCACCAATGCAAACAACGTTCCAACCAATGCGTGGGCCCCTGCCCCGGGATGCCGCAGATAATAAAGCAGATAGGTTAAAACATAGCCGATCAAGAAATAAAAGAGCAGTTGAGTGGTTAATTTAAAGATATTCAAGCCCACCCCGCTCATCACGCAGGCCGGCAAGCCCAAGACCAGCACCAACGGTGCCAAAAGATAAACCGCAAAGGGCAGATCCAGAACTTTTCCGGAAGGCTTCCCTTTCCGGCGAACCATCAACACCACCGCAAAAATAAAACCGGCCAACGCCAACCCGGCTAGAACCGGCAAAGCATAGGGCAAATACCGGCGAAAAATATAGTCATAACGATAGTGTGCAAAATTTTCCGCTAAAAGTATCAGGCTCAAAAAAGCGCACCAAAAGATCAGAATGGTGGCCCGCATAGAAAAAAGTTCTAGTTTCGATATTCCTCTTTTTCTTCTCATATGTTATGATCCTTTAATATAAATTTCCGCTCCGATCCAATAAAATGGGCAATAGAAAGGCGGCCGCATCCTCGGTGCGCAGAATTCGCTTGCCTAAACTGCAGGCGGGCAATTGCCGGGCCTCTTCCGGGGTCAGGCCCCCTTCCGGCCCGATCAAAAAGGCAATATGCCCCTCTTTCGGCAATTGGGCCGGGATGGGATCCGTTGCATTTTCATAGCAAATAAAAGCCAGATCCGCCCGTTTCATCTCTTGAATCGCTTCTGCGAAGGAGCAACAGGGCGCAATCTCCGGCAAAATGCTCCGGCCGCTTTGCGTGGCGGCAGAAAGCAGGATCTTTTCCCAGCGTTTCCGTTTATTCTCATTGGGCGCTCCGCCAATGGCCCGACTGCTCAAAACCGGTACAAATCGGGTAACCCCCAGAGGCGTGCAACGATGGATCACTTCTTCCATTTTATCCTGTTTGGGCAGGCATTGGAAAAGGCTGATCTGCAAGGAACATTCCGTTTCAGACGGAAAGGATTCCAACACCTCAAATACCGCCGCATCCCGGCTGCATTCCGCCATTTTTGCCCGGTAATCGGTTCCCTTTCCATCGCTGAAGATCACTTCATCCCCCAAGGCCAAACGCCGGGAGCGGGTTAAATGCCGATAAGTATCGCCCTCCACCCGTAAGCGTTCGCCCCGGATCTCAGGCAAGAAAAAATGTTCCATCTATTTTGCGCTCCTTGCGGTAATGGCGACCCAGCCCCGTTCTTCGGCAACGGATTCCACCGTTAACCCGGCGGCAGTGATGGCCGCTAAGATTTCCTCTTTCCGATCGTCGATGATCCCGCTGGTGATAAAAAGGCCGTTGGGTTCCAACACCCGGTGGAGATCCTTCAACAGCATCAAGATCACATCTGCCACAATATTGGCAGTTACCACTGGATATTTCCCTTCCACCACCGAAAGCAGATCGCCGGCCCGATAGTCCACCCGGCCGTTCAGCCCGTTCAGTTCCGCATTACGGCCGGCCACTTCCACTGCCAGTTCATCGATATCGCAGCCGAAAGCGCTTTCCGCCCCCAGCAACACGCCCCCGATGGAAAGGATCCCACTGCCGCATCCCACGTCTAAGATCCGCTTGCCCTTCAGATCCGCTTTTGTCAGCGCCTCCAAGCAAAGGCGGGTAGTTTCGTGG
>JAZNEH010000019.1:0-2071 GCA_045588515.1 Eubacteriales bacterium | reverse complement strand
TTTGCCGCCGATGGAAGAATCCACCTGAGAAAGCAAAGTGGTTGGAATATTATAAAAATCCACACCCCGCATATAAGTAGCCGCCGCAAAACCGGCCATATCGCCGGTTACGCCGCCCCCTACTGCCACAACGCAGTCGCTACGGGAAAAGCCCTCTTTCACCATTCGGGAAAGAATTGATTGATAGGTATCCATATTTTTGGAGCCTTCGCCCTGAGGGAATACCTCAATATAAGGCGCCTTACAAAGTGCGGCCACGGTTTGGGCATATTCTGTTGGAACGCCGCTATCGGTTACGATCAATACCCGGCGATTCAAATTCAACCATTGATCGGCCTTTTTTAAGGCGCCCCGCTCCAAAACAATCTCGTATCCATCGGGGCCCAGATTCATTGGTATAATCATTTCTCTACCCTTCCTATCGGTTCAACTTTTGCTCTTTTTCAAAGGAACCGGCAATTTTAACGTTATTGCAGACCGTTTTCAATTGCTCGATCATCTGCGTACCGTTCTCGCTATTGATATTCCCTTCGCCCTCGGCGTAGAAATAATAGTCCCAGATCAACTCCTTGGTGGGGCGGCTTTTTAAGGCGGCAAGATTGAATCCGGCCTCGCCGATGATATTAATCGCCTTTCCTAAGCAACCGGCTTCGTTTTTGACGGTGAAATAAAGAACGAAATGATGATCTTTTTGGGGGTTGCGGTTGGGGAACCGGGTAAAAACCGCAAAGCGGGTGGTATTGGCACTGCTGGCGTTGATATGTTTTTCCAACACTTTCAAGCCATAAAGTTCTGCTGTTTCAAAACTGGCGATGGCGCCCCACTCCTTATTCCCGTCGGTAGCCACTTTTTGGGCGGCTAACGCCGTATTGGCGGCTTCGTGGGGCGTGAAATCGTGATCCCGGATATAATCGGCGCATTGACCCAATGCCTGAGGATGGCTGATTACCTCTTTTACATCCCAAATCGTAGCATCCGGCACGCCCAGCAAATTCTGAACGATCTCCATATCATAGATTCCGTTAATATAGAGGGAACCGAAAAAGCCCAGATCCATCACTTGCGTCACATCGCCATTATAGCTATTCTCAATAGGCAAAACGGCGCAATCACATTCGCCGCTGACCACCGCATCATAGGCGGCCTTGAAATCCTTAAAGGGAATTACCATCCCATCCGGAAAGATCCTTTTTGCGGCAATCTCCGCAAAAGCACCCGGCACACCACTATAGGCCACCCGCATCCCTTCCATCAGCCGATGCTGATAACTGCGGGAGAGGCTCATATTATATTTCAGGAAACTCACATAATAGGATTTCAGTGTTTCATCCTGCATATATTGGGCATTCCGGCGGATGACTTCTTCCTCCCGGGCCGTATCCAATATAGGCAGACCCGGTTCCTTTTTATGGGCGGCCACCAGTTCCACCGCTTTCATCCGGGCGGCAAAGAGATCGGCCATTTGCTGATCGATCTCATTGATCTGTTTTCTTGCTTCGTCTAATTTACTCATTGTTTTTTCCTTTATATGAATCAAAAAGTTTTTCAAAGGCGGGAATTGCCGCCTTTACCTGTTCCGGGGTTACGCAATAAGCGATCCGCACATAGCCGGGGCATCCGAAATCATCGCTGGGCACCGGCAAAAGTTCAAATTCTTTTGCCTTTTCGCAAAAAGCGTTGGAATCCGGCTCCAATGCTTTCATAAAGAGATAGAAAGCACCGTCCGGGGGGATCACTTCATAGCCAATGCGGGTCAACTCCCGCAAAAGGGTTCCCCGATTTTGTTGATAAACGCTGAAATCCGCAGTGGCATCCACACATTCTGCAACGGTGAATTGCAACAAAGCCGGAGCGCAGACAAAGCCAAGGGACCGCCCCGCTCCGCAAACGGCGGCAAATACGTCGGCGGCGTTCTTCATTTTGGGAGAAACCAAAATATAGCCGATCCGTTCCCCGGGCAGGGACACTGCCTTACTAAAAGAATAGCAAACCAACGTATTATCATAGTAATTGGGAAGGAATGGAACCTCTTCCCCGTTCCACACCAATTTGCGATAAGGTTCATCGGCGA
>JAZNEH010000018.1:0-10734 GCA_045588515.1 Eubacteriales bacterium | reverse complement strand
TGCCCCTATATTTATTTTTGTGGAAATGGTGGGCCCTCGGGGACTCGAACCCTGGACCGTCCGGTTATGAGCCGGATGCTCTAACCAACTGAGCTAAGGGCCCGAATATCTCTATTTTCAAATAATGCCGCCGCAAATAATTTGCAGCGGCATCATTCAATTATGGCTCCCCCTGTTGGACTCGAACCAACGACCCTGCGGTTAACAGCCGCATGCTCTACCGACTGAGCTAAGGAGGAATATTTAATTTTTTTAAGAGGCCACTACAAACTGCTTTATATTCTACAATGCGTTTGTTTCTACAGCCGACTTTTGCGGTGCCCGAAATTTCCTTCGCCCTTCGGCTTGGAAATTTCGACCGCGGCAACCTCACCGCCTCGCTTCATCTGCCACAGGCAGCGCTTCGGCGCTTCGCCTACCGACTGAGCTAAGGAGGAATGTTTTTTGGTGACCCCAGGGAGAATCGAACTCCCGATTTCAGCGTGAGAGGCTGACGTCTTACCCGCTTGACCATGGGGCCTTTTTTCGATGCTTGATTATTATACTCTTAAAAAAATGAAATGTCAATATATTTCTTGATTTTTTTCCGTTTTCCCAATTGAATTCCAAGGACGGGTATGTTATACTGTTTTTTATGAATAATGCAAGAAAAAGGAGGAGAGATGGGTGAAACTGGTTATTGTTTTTTCGGATCCGGCGGAATCCGAAGCGGTTGCCAAGGCGTTCCGTGCCTGCGGCTGTGAAATCGAGGCCATCGGGTCCCAAGGGACAGACGCCCTCTCTCTTTGCAGCGATCTCCAGCCGGATTGCTTAGTCACCGAGCCGTTTCTTCCCTATTTGAATTGCGACGAAATTGCCGGAATTCTGGAACAGAAATGCGCCTTTCCCATAGTAAAAGTTGTTCTGAGCCCGGAAAAGAACGATCTAATGGCCGGCCGGTTTATGGCCGCCGGCGGTGATCTTTATCTGCGCACGCCCTTTGACGTAAGTTACACCGTTCGTCGAATGGAATTCTTTCTGGAAAATCGGCGCACCGCAAAGCCTGTTGCAACGCCCGCCCAGACATTAGCCTATCTGACCGGAATTCTTTTAGAGCGTATGAAAATGCCCGCATCCCTGCAAGGTTACCGCTATCTGGAGGATGCCATCTGCCTGATCGCTGAAGACGAAACCGTTTTGCAGAAGATGGTTTCCAAACTTTATCCGGCCATTGCATCCCTTCGGAACACTACTGCCGGCGGCGTAGAGCGTTGCATTCGCAATGCCATTGCCCAAACTTTCGAGCGTGGCGATGCCGATTTTCTCTATCCCCGGTTCGGCCACGCTGTGAAACCTTCCACCGGCCGCCCCACCAACGGCGAATTCATTGCCATCTTGGCAGAATTGGTTAAAAACGAAATGAACCCATAAAAAGACCGCCCTTCCGGGCGGTCTTTTTAGCATTTATTGACGAAATAATCAAAGATCGGCTGGCCGTTTTCCATCCGTTCAGGATGAAACTGCACGCCGAAAATCGGCAGATAATCGTGAACGATCCCTTCGATCACGCCATCATTGGAAAAGGCAACGGGTGTTAAACTCCGCCCCACCCGGTCGATGGCCTGATGGTGGCTGCTATTGGACACAAACCGGCGCCCATAAAGTTTTTCGATCAGATCGGTGGCTTTCACTTCGTGGTTGAGATCCCAACCGCCGTTGCGGTGGTCATCCGCCTGTTTCAAATGTTGGATCAAGGTACCGCCGAAAGCCACGTTCAGCATCTGGATCCCCCGGCAGATCCCCAGAATCGGTTTATGAGCCAACACAAAAGCGTGAATACAGGCCAATTCCAGATTATCCCGTTCCTCATCAATCTTTTCACTGCCCTGATTGGGCTGGCCGTAGAGTGTTGGATTCACATCCACCCCGCCGCAAAGCAACAAACCGTCAAATTCCGCAAAATTCATCCCCGGCTGGGCAACGGTGGCTTCGCCGCCGGCTCGTTTCAGGGCTTCGATATAATGGATCGGGTCGGAATCGCCCCGGGTAATCAAAATCTTCTTCATTAAATGCACCCTCTTTCTAACAATAAAATATCATAAATTTTGGGCTCCGTCAACGGCCATTCCTGAACCATTATTGCAGGAACATCTCATATTTTTCGGCATCAAATCGGATGCCCAACGCTTGAAGCATCCGTTCCCGATAGGCGTCGGTCTTCAAATTATAATCCAGCGACCAAAGGCACCATGCATAATCCTGCCAGGGATCGCCCCGGCCGGCCTGGCCCAAATCCACAAACCCGCTGACCTTCCCACGGTGAATCATAATGTTCGGCAAGCAACAATCGCCGTGCACAAAAGATTGCCCTTCCCCTTCTGCCAAAAAGGGGCAATCGGCGGCATCTACTTGATGGAGCAACGCCACCGCCTCTGCCAAAAGAGCACAAAGCCGTTCTGGCTCCTTGAGATATTGGGGATGGCAAGCGGGCTTGCCCGGCACTTTTGTTGTAAGCAAATAGCCCAAGCCCTCCCATTCGGCATATTCCGCTACTTTCGGTGCAGGGAGTCGGCCTTCCAGCCAAAGATTCAGATCCCGCTCCCGCCGCAGGGCGGGCAGTTCCTCGCTGATCTTCAAATAAAGATCCTTCCCCACGCTATAAACCCGGTTTCCGCTTCGGCCCAGCCGTTTTTGCACCAGTTCCCGGCTCCCGATGGCTTCTGTTATGGATGGAGGCAAGATCATCGTTCCTTCCTCCATTTCCCGGGGCTTTTGCCCATCATCCGGCTAAACACGGTGCAAAAATGGGAGCGGGAAGAAAAACCGGTATCCAAGGCGATCTCCTCCACCGAACGATCTGTTTGGCTCAGCCAGCGGCAAGCCAAGCGGATCCGCTCTTCCAGAATGGCCTGGTGCAAACTCTGGCCGAAGGCCTTGCGATAGACCTCGCCCAGATAAACAGGATGATACCCGAACTCCTCGGCAAAATCCCGGTTACTTTGAATTTCCGCCGCCCTAAGGCGAATAAAGCCCCGCAATTCAGCCGCCAAACTCCCTTCCGGATCGGCGGCAGACCGCCGTTGCAACAACTCTGCCAACAGGCTTTTCAGGGCGCCGGAAGAGCGGCAATCCTGCCAGATTCCGCCCCGCTTGAAATCCTGCACCAATTCCATCACCTGATCCCGTAACAGCCGATCCCCTTCCAGTAGAAAGGCTTCTTCCAGCCCTTCCGCCCGGGCCGGATCAAAAAGCAGTTCCGGCCGGAATTCCCCTTCCGGCGGCGGGCAGATGGGCTTATTGCGATCCCTGCAGGCCCGGGTCAGATCGAAATTCAGAACCAATACGGTCATTTTTCCCCGGAAATGGTATCCCACCCCCGGCGGGATCAAGATCACATGATCCGGTTTCAAGGGAATTTCCGTTTCCTGTAGAATTAAAATCCCTTCGTTTTTCAAAACGTAAAACAGCCGGTAATCATAGGCCTTTCTGCGGCCGCTCCCCTCTAAAACCGCAGGCTGCAGCTCCGCCGCCCGCAAGAAAGGATTACATTCTGCTAACGGCAATTTTGCCGTCTTTTTTATTTTATGATAAGTAACATATCGATAATTCGGATGTTCTTCCTCCCAAATCCGCTCGAATTGGCTTTCGTCAAAGGGCGGGAAGAAGGTATCCCCTTCAGGTGAAAGGGGCACTTCTGTAATATAGAGCCGGTCCGCCATGGGCAAGGCCTCAGCGTAGAGGCGGGCGCCGCCGGCGATATAAATATCCCGGTGCCCTGCCCAATCCAGCGCCTCCCGCAGGGAGCCCACCGTATGGAGGGTTTCCCCTTCGAAGCGGGCAGTATTGGACACCACCAGAGTGGTGCGCCCGGGCAGAGGGCGGCCGATCTCTTCATAGGTGCGACGACCCATCACCACCACGTTCCCGGTGGTGAGTTCTTTAAACCGTTTTTGTTCGCCGGGCAGGTTCCAAGGGATTTTCCCCCGGTGACCGATCACCCGGTTTGCGCCATAGGCAACGATCAAGGCAATCATATTACTCACCGTAAATCTTTCTCTAAAATATACCGGCTGTTGCTTATTTCAAGCCGGTGGCATCGGCAATTTCCTGATAATGATTGGTGAGGATGCAATCGATCCCCATTTCCAGATACCGTTTGGCTTCTTCCGGGTCATCCGCCCAGAAGACGTTACAGCGGATGCCGTGGGCGTGGGCCTTATCAACCATTTCCTGATTGAAATAGGGCTTAAACAACTGCACCTTTTGGGCGCCCAGGGCAATAGCCCGCTCCACGATCTCCCAGGGGCGGTCTGCCTGATGGCCCACACAGACCGGGATCTCCGGCGCATAGGCCTTGAATTGGGCGATATCTTCGTCCGGCTCCAGCATCAGATACACGAATTTTTCGCAATCATACCGCCGGATCAGTCCGATGATCTGTTCCATAGCCGCCCGGTCATAAGATTGGCCTTTCATCGGTTTAATATGGATATTCATAATGACCTGCCCGGCAAACCGTTGCAGAATTTCTTCAAACTTCACGATCTTCAAGCCTTGGAAGGCCGGGCCGAAGGGGGCACCGAAATCCAGTTTTAGCAGTTCTTCATAGGTATGATCGGCGATCCGGCCGGAACCGTTGCTGACCCGTTCCAGTTTCCCATCGTGAACCGAAACGATCTCCCCATCTTTCGTAACCCGCAGATCGAATTCGATCTCGGTGGCGCCCAAGCCGACAGCGGCGCCAAAGGCGGGCAGGCTGTTTTCCGGCGCCACAGCGCTGAAGCCCCGATGGGCGCAAAGCCGGGGATAGGTGGCATAAGCCTCCGGCACCCGGATAGCGGGGCCGCCCATCCGATACTGGGCGGGCTTACGGCCATACTCAATATAGTTATAATGGGCCGCCGGCGGGTTGCCGTAGCCGGCGGGTTTATAATACTTATCCGCCGGATCAAATTCCACGGTGGCAGAGCCGAACTTCCCCTTCAGATTGGCCAGCACCTCGCCCCGGGGGTTCACCGCCATCGTAGCGCCGCAGACGGTGGAATGTTCATCAAAACTCACCGAGGAGCGCAGCACGTAGGCATTGGTATTATAGGCCAAAAACCGGCACATCATCTCGATGGCATCGTGGCTGTCGCTCCGTTGCAGGGAACAGCCGATGATCACGTCCAGATCCTGCCGGGCCATTTTGGCAAAGGCCTCGTAAAAGTAAAAATCGTAGCAGGTCAAAAAGCCGAACCGCAGGCCTTCCATCTCCAGCACGTAGGGCTCGGAGTATTCAAAGGTATAGGCGGAATCCAGTTTTAGAACTTCCAACTCCAAAGGCGGCAAGTGCTTTTTAAAATATTTGCCCCGCAGTTCCCCTTGGCGCTCAAAGCAATAGGTAGTATTTCGATAGCCGGTGTCCTCCAAACTCAAGGCATTCACAAACACCATAGCCTTCAGCCGACGGGCCGTTTCCCGGCATTTATCCAGCAAAATATCAATATATTTTTCGTGGTAATATAAGGTTTCTTCCAGATCCTTGGTGGTGCAGGGAACGTCGCTATACTCCGGCAGAACGATGATATCTGCCTCTTGGCACTGATCCAAAAGATCGATCTTATACTGAAAATATTCATCAGAAAACGAAACGTCACGGGAATAGGGCGGTTGAATTAAAACGGCTTTCATTGCTGGGCTCCTTTCCAAAGGCGGAAGACCTGTTCCGCCGTATCGGTCATATTGTTTTTGGCATTTTCCAGATCCATAGCCTCTTCTAAACTGCAGGGAGTGCGCAGAACCGGGAAAAAGGCATCGATGCCGTGTTGGTTACAGATCCGGGCTTCCGGCGTGGCGCACCCGGAAAAGGCGATCACCGGCTTTTGGTATTTCTTTGCCAGTTTTGCCACCCCGACGGGGGCCTTGCCCATATAGGATTGCCCATCCAGCCGGCCTTCGCCGGTCACCGCCAGATCGGCGTTCCGAATGGCCTCTTCCAACTTTAATTCCTGCATCACCAAGTCCACGCCGGGGGTCAGTTCCCCCTGCAGATAGGCCAAAAAGGCAAAGCCCATTCCGCCGGCCGCACCTGCGCCGGGGAAATTTTCATCCGCAGCCGGGTTCCATTCCTTGGTCAGAGCGGCATATTTTTTCAGCCAGCCATCCATCTTCTGAATCATTTCCGGCGTTGCGCCCTTTTGAGGGCCGTAAACAGCGCTGCAGCTCTGCTCCCCACACAAGGGATTTTTCACATCGCAGGCAATGCGGAACACGCAATCTTTCAAGGCCGGCAAGGCCTTTTCGGCGGAGATCTTCGCTAATTTTTCCAAGCCTTTTCCGCCCAGCGGCAGGGGGGTTCCCTCTTCATCCAGAAATTCAAAACCCAAGGCTTGCAACATTCCCAAACCGCCATCGTTGGTGGCGCTTCCGCCGATGCCGATCAAAAAGGAACGGCATCCCTTCTGAATGGCATCCCGGATCATTTCCCCCACGCCGAAGGTGGTGGTTTCCAAGGGATTTCGCTCTTCCGGCCCAATCAATGTGATGCCGGCGGCGGCCGACATTTCCATCACAGCCCGGTTCCCTTCCAGAATACCATAAGCCGCCTCCACCGGCCGGCCCAAGGGGCCGGTGACCTTGATTTTTTGCAAAGTTCCGCCGGCAGATGTCAGGGCATCTACCGTGCCTTCGCCCCCATCAGCCATAGGAAATAACTCGATTTCTGCGTTGGGATATACACGCTTGATCCCCTCGGCGGCGGCTTCCCCCGCCTGCAAGCTGGATAAACTCCCTTTAAAGGAATCAATGGCGATCACAATTTTCATCTTCCGTTCCCTTTCACACATTTTGAGGTAATTTCGTTTGCAACTCGCCTAAATGGTCGGTTTGATCGATCTCACCCCGGCTGAATCTGCCTTGCTCATAATAAAATTCATTCACCGAGGCATTGCACACCCAAGGCACTGCCGCCATCTCTTCCATCGGAAGGCCGGAGGTTGCCGTGCATAATACCCGGATCGGGGTGGCGTGGGTCACCAAGCAGATGGTTCCGCCGGGATGGGCTTCGGCCAGGCGGGCAACCGTTTTTAAGACCCGATCAGCCAATTCCAGCACACTCTCGCCGCCGGTGCACCGGGCCCGGCCCACGTCTTCCCGCCAGATTTTATAGTCCACGGGATACTCCCGCTCCAGATCCGCAAATAACTGCCCTTCCCAGTGGCCGGCAAAAATTTCCCTTAGCCCTTGCTCTTTTTGAATCGGCAGGCCGGAAACCTCTGCAATGGGCTGGGCCGTTTGGCAAGTGCGCAAAAGATCGCTGGCATAAAGGGCATCCAAGGGGCGGTTTTTGAAATAGGCGCCCGTTAACGCTGCCTGCCGTTCCCCCACTTCGTTCAGGGGAATGTTGGATTGACCGGTGAACCGTTTATCATTATTGGCCACGCTGAAGCCGTGGCGCACCATATAAATTTTTGTTTTCATTTTTCCACACCTCTTTGCTTCCCATTGTATCATAAAGCGGCAAACAGCGCAACAAAAAACGGGGTATTTCACCCCGTCAGACTGTCAAAAGCACAGCCATAAAAATGGCTGTGCTTTTGGTTTTTTATAGTTTCATACAAATATCCCAAGCCTGCCAAATTACGGTTCTTAAATTCCCGACTTTGGCGGCATCGCCCAATACGTGAACGCCCTTGGTCGTCAGGGGCGCAGGACGGTAACCCACAGAGAGAATCACGCTCTCTGCAGGAATCTTAAAGGTCTTGCCTTCTTGATCCGTAACGGTCACGCCGTCTTCTTCGATGGAAGAAAGGCGAGTTTCCAAGTGAACAGGCACCTGATTGGTCTTAAAGAAATCCCGCAGGTAACTGGTATTGGCCAGGCAGATCCCCGGGGTGGTTACAAGGTCGTTCTGCATTTCTACCAATACGGGCTTTTTGCCCTTCAAATACAGGTCGTAAGCAATCTCACACCCGGTCAGGCCCCCGCCTACCACAACGACGTTTTCGCCCACAGGCTTGTTCCCCAAAAGATAATCCACCGCCTCTATTGCGGTTTCTGCCCCCGGAACAGGGATCCGATTGGGCACAGCGCCCGTTGCCACGATAATCTCGTCAGCATCCAGAGTTTTTACGTCCTTGATCTCGGTATTCATTTTCACGTCGATGGGATATTTCGCCAGTTCACGGATATACCAAGCGATCAAAGCCTTATCCTTTTCTTTAAAATCGGGGGCCGCTGCGGCAATGAATACACCCCCCAGTTTATCGCTTTTTTCATAAAGGGTTACACTGTGCCCCCGCTTGACGCAAAGGATGGCGGCTTCCATTCCGCCAATGCCACCGCCGACCACAGCGATCTTCTTGGCCTTTTTGGCGGGCAGAATATGATATTTTTTCGATTGCATCGTTTCGGGGTTCAAGGCACAGCGAGAAAGCCCCATCGTATCCTTCAGATCCTGGGTATTGGCGTGGCCCTTGGAGGAAGAGAAGTTAAAGCAACCCGTATGACAGCAAATACAGGGCTTGATATCCTCCATACGGTCTTCGATCAACTTGGTGACCCAAGCAGGATCTGTTAGGAACTGGCGGGCAACGCCAACCCCATCGATCCGCCCTTCGGCCACGGCTTTTGCGCCTGTTTCCATATCCATTCTTCCGGCGCAGACCACCGGAATATCAACAAATTTCTTAATGTGGGCAACGTCTTCTAAGTTGCAGTTTTCGGGCATATACATAGGGGGATGCGCCCAGTACCAAGAATCATAGGTCCCATTATCGGCATTCAGCATATCATAGCCTGCATCCTGCAGAAATTTGGCCGCCTTTTCAGATTCCTCCATATTCCGCCCGATCTCGGTATAATCTTCCCCGGGCATTGCGCCATAGCAGAAATCCTTTAATTTGGATTCCACAGAATAACGAAGGGAAACGGGATAATCTTCCCCGCAGGCTTCCTTGATGGCCTTCACTACTTCGGCGGCAAAGCGATAGCGGTTTTCAAAACTCCCGCCGTACTCATCCGTGCGCTTATTGAAATATTCCATAGTGAACTGATCCAGCAGATAGCCTTCGTGAACAGCGTGTACCTCCACCCCGTCTACCCCTGCTTCTTTGCAAAGTTTAGCGGTTTTGGCAAAGGCTTCAATGATCTCGTGGATCTGTTCCACCGTCATCTCGGGGCATTCGATATCGTGGGCCCAGCGGGATTTTTGAGCAGAGGGAGAAGCCAACTCGTGGCTGGTATCGATCACAGGCTTGATCAATGCACGGGTAAATTTATTCTTATGCAACGGAGCAACCAGTTCGGTGATGGCCCAAGAACGGCCCATCCCGGCAGTCAGTTGAACAAACAACTTGGCGCCCGTTTTATGGATCTCCTCCATATAGTCCTTCAGTTCCGCAAACATTTTAGGGTTCTGCCAGAGCCATTTGCCCCAAAAAGTATCCCGCAGGGGAGCAATCCCCGGAATGATCAGCCCCACATTATTTTGGGCACGTTCCAGAAAATGCTTCGCCGCCTCCTGATCAAAATGGCAGCCTGTCAATTCAAACCAACCAAATAAGGAAGTGCCACCGGTAGGGCAAAGGACAATGCGGTTTTTGATCTCCACGTCCCGGATCTTCCAAGGGGTAAATAATACTTCGTATTGTTGATCCATAAATAGCGCTCCGTTTCTTTAAATTGCTTTTATTATACACTAAAAGACAATGTTTCGTCAACCTGTCAAGGGCGGATTTGTAAAAACTTGGGGAGCGTAGAAAAAAATTTTTATGAAAATTCACAAAATCTCACTTCCGCCAATAAATTTGTTGCAATTTGGCGTTATGTGGAGTAAAATAATTTTATCAATCAACCTATTAAAGGGTTAAAAGGAGTTTTGAGAATGAATTACGTTGAACGAGTTGTGGAAGAGGTTGCCAAGAAGCACGCCAACGAACCGGAGTTCGTGCAGACTGTAACCGAGGTACTGGAATCCCTGAAACCTGCCATTGAGCAGCATCCCGAATACGAAAAAGCCGCTCTGTTGGAGCGGATGGTGGAGCCCGAACGGGTGATCTCCTTCCGGGTAACCTGGGTGGACGACGCCGGTGCCGTACACGTAAATACCGGCTATCGGGTTCAGTTCAACGGTGCCATCGGCCCCTATAAGGGCGGCCTGCGGTTCCATCCTTCTGTATATCTGGGCATTATGAAGTTTCTGGCCTTTGAACAAACCTTTAAGAACAGCCTGACCGGCCTGCCCATCGGCGGCGGCAAAGGCGGTTCCGACTTTGATCCCCGCGGCAAGAGCGATGGCGAGATCCTGCGCTTCTGCCAAGCCTTTATGACCGAACTTTATCGCCATATCGGCCCCGATGTAGACGTTCCTGCCGGGGATATCGGCGTAGGTGCCCGGGAGATCGGTTATCTCTATGGGCAATATCGCCGCATTAGAGGTGCCTATGAAAACGGCGTGCTCACCGGCAAGGGCCTGGCCTACGGCGGTTCTTTGATCCGCCCCGAAGCCACCGGCTACGGCGCTACATACTATGCAGTAGAACTGTTGAAACACTTCGGCGAAGAGATCAAGGGTAAAACCTTTGCCCTCTCCGGCTTCGGTAACGTGGCTTGGGGCGCCGCCGCTAAGATCACCGAACTGGGCGGTAAAGTGGTAACCATCTCCGGCCCCGATGGCTATATCTATGATCCCAACGGTGTCAGCACCCCCGAAAAGATCGCCTATATGCTGGAAATGCGTGCTTCCGGCCGTGATAAGGTGCAGGATTATGCCGA
>JAZNEH010000017.1:0-3883 GCA_045588515.1 Eubacteriales bacterium | reverse complement strand
TTTCAATATTATAATATTTGCGAATTTCGCACGCTACATCATCAGGTATCATATCGCACAGAACACCATCTGAATTTTTTACACACACAAGCAAACCTTTGGACTGCAATATTTTTCTTGCAGAATCAATATCATCAAATGTATGTAGCGTATTCTCAAGATTTGGAAATCTACCGGATTTAGCTTCCAAAATTTGCTGCTCTCTAATAGTAATTGAGAGATACTTTCTTAAGGACTCCAATATATTCTTTTCATCAATTGAAATATCATCATTAAGTGCCCAAGCAGTATCAAGCATATGCTTAAACAAAGCTAAATCTTTCGAGATTTTACCCATATCAAAGTTATTAGATTCATCAATAATTGTCTTCTCATAATTAAGTATCGCTGAATCCGTTTCTTTGCAAGAAGAAATGAAATCATCTTGATCAAGTAAATAATCTCGCAACAAAATAGGGGCAATTATTCTTACTGCCCTATTACCATCAAGCTTCAATTCTTCCAAACGGTTAGATATGTTTTCGTAAGATGTATATTGTTTTGCGGTTTTAATTAGAAATTCTTTAATTTCATCTAACTCTAACCGTCTATAATCAGCAACATAAGCCGATGCTATTCTTTTAGCTATTGTTATATTAGGTATCTGTTCAACAAACTTGATAAATTCCATAATATTCCACCTCAAAATAATTTTAGCACAAAAAAATCATTTTGTCAAAAATAAGGAAAATTTCTACAATGCTACATTTTTTCTTTTAAAGTTTTACAACTAGAAATCAAAATTCTTCTAATTCTACCGCAAAGATTTCTCATCTTTTTATATGTATCTTCATCAATGGTATTTGTGTTAAATAAAAGTTGTAACCAACCCTCTGTTTCACTACATTCTTTTAGCGATATCTCAAACTTAGAAAGCATATCTGCCCTACTCTGTCCGTAGTTGGCTTCACGGATATTCGCATAAACACTGCTTGAACATTTGCGAATTTGAAAGAGAGTGTTTGATGGTGCTTTTATGTTTTTGCAAAGCAATTCTATATCAGTTGCTAATTGTTCAGAGTAAATAAGCAAATAATTCTTGGGCATAATCTCACTCCCTTTACAACGATTATACTATAAGGCTCAAATAAAATCAACGGCTTGCCGTTGTATATCATCAATTCCGCAGGAATTGCATATCATCAAAACTTTAGTTTTGTATATCATCAGGCCGACAGATTTTTAATACACACCTAAAGGTGTGATGATATACGCCGCACTTGTGCGGCAATGATATACACGACTGCGTCGTGATGATATACCAAGCCTGTCGGCTTGGATAAAAAAATCCAAGTCCCAAAAAGGACTTGGATTTTTTGGAGGTGCCAATCGGATTTGAACCGATGAATAAAGGTTTTGCAGACCTTGGCCTTACCACTTGGCTATGGCACCATATAAGAAAAGGCATATGATCCCATATACCTTTTCCAGTTATTGGTGCCTCCGGGCGGAATCGAACCACCGACACGGGGATTTTCAGTCCCCTGCTCTACCTACTGAGCTACAGAGGCACAAATTGGCGACCTGGATGGGGCTCGAACCCACGACCTCTAGCGTGACAGGCTAGCGTTCTAACCAGCTGAACTACCAGGCCAAATCGGCGATCTGGCTAATACCACTCGCCGCAACGATGACTATTATACCCTAAGCATCTATAAAAGTCAAGCATTTTTTATAACTTTTTAGAATTATTTTTTAGGCTATCACAAAGAATTTTATAGATCTGATCCGGCGTAAATTTATACTTTTGATCACAAAAATGGCAACATAATTCGATCGGCTCATTATCATTGACCAACCCGGATAATTCCTTCTTCCCTAAACTCAACAAAACTTTCTCTGTTTTTTCTCTGGAACAATTACAGTAGTATTCTCCGTTCCATTGATCCGTGGTGTGGAAAGGCAATTGGTTGAACACCATTTTTGCAATCTCTTCATTACTTGTATATTCAAATAACGAAGAAACATTCTGCACGGCGTTAAGATTTTTTTCCAATTGATCGATCGTTGCATCATCAGCGCCCGGCAACAATTGCAAAATAAATCCACCGGCTGACTTGATAGAATAATCGCGATCAACCAATACGCCCAGCGCACAAACAGTTGGGGTTTGTTCACTGGTTGCATAATAATGAGTGATATCCTCGGCAATTTCACCGCTTACCAGTTCGGTGCGGCTTACATAGGGTTCTCCGGAATCGTTATCCCGAAGAACCGTTAAATAGCCATTTCCTACGGCTCCGCTGACATCTAGTTTACCATTAGGTTTCAAAGGGATATCAACCATAGGGTTGCCGGAATAGCCTTTAACACGCCCTTGGCGATCGGCCGTTGCCAACAGGGTTTTTGCTGGTCCATCCCCTTCAATCTGAAGAGTTAGTAAATCCTTATCATTTTTCAGCATTTTACCCATCATTGATGTGGCAGTGAGCAATCGGCCCAATGCCGCCGATACAACAGGCGATGTTTGATGAAATTCAAAGGATTTTTGAACCATTTCTTTAGAATTTAAGAAAAATCCACGCACCATACCATTATCGGAAAGTACGGTTAAACCGGGGTTATTCATCACATTCTTCCTTTCGTACTTTTGCAACATAGGTTAGGCGCTCTGTTTTTGCACCAACCTGATCATTGGAATAATCGTCATAAATTCCAATTAAATCAAAGCCGTATTTTGAAAGCAACGCACCGATCTGCTCAACGGAATAATATCGCTGTTTCTGTTCTTCATCGGAGCGAATATAATAATCGTTTTCTTCTTCAAAAACAGAGATTGAATGATGGCAAAATGTTCCGTCAAATGTACTGCGCCAGGTTAAAAAGACTTCATCCTCATCATAGATCTGACAATAATCCTTTAATACATAATCGTATTTATAAAAGGAATTAATATCAAAAATCAAAATACCGCCCGGATTCAAGTAATTACGAAACCAATAAAATAGACGATCCAGATCCTTTTCTGTTTCGATATAATTCAAAGTATCCAGCGTTGAAATAATGCCATCAACTGTTCCGTAAAGTTCGAAATCCGGCAATTCCTGACATAGAAAAAGGGCCTTATCACCATTTTCGACCAGCAGACGTTTTTGCATCGCTTCGCTAAGCATATCAACGCTACCATCGATCCCGATCAGATCATAGCCCTTTTTTAATAATTCCAGTGCAACGGTTCCGCTTCCGCATCCTACATCACAAATCAATTTAGGAGCATCAAAATTTTTCTTTAATTGTTGATCGATAAACGCCACAATCTTGCTATAGTCGGCACCTACAAATCGATCATAGCATTGCGCTAGAGCCGTATACCCGATCATTGCTTTTCGGGCATCCGATTAAACACCTTTTCATAGCCATCAGAGCCATAGTTCAAACTTCTTTTAACCCGGCTGATCGTTGCAGTGGAAGCGCCAGTTTTATCAACGATTTCTTGATAAGATGCGCCCTTACTCAACATATATGCAACCTCAAAACGTTGGCTCATGGCTTTGAACTCAGAAACGGTGCAAAGATCTTCAAAAAAATCGTAACATTCGTCTACACTTTGAAGTTTTAAAATTGCTTCGAATAAATGATCGCTGCTGGGGTCTTTTAATTTAAGATTCATTTCAGACTTCTCCTTCTGTAAAGTATTTATATTTTAACACATTAAAGTGAGAAAGTCAACAATTAAATAAAAAAGAGGCAGTTTTAAAAACTGCCTCATATTTTATCGCACATAGTCAAATTCAAGTTCACCGATCCGCACAGGATCCCCTTCTTGAATCCCCAATTCTTCCAATTTTTCGATAATACCGTTATTTTGCAATACTCTCTGGAAGAAATTGACTGACTCATAATC
>JAZNEH010000016.1:0-14977 GCA_045588515.1 Eubacteriales bacterium | reverse complement strand
TGGCCGGGGAGAATTCTAAAAGGAAACCAAAAAGAAACCACCCTATTAGGGTGGTTTTCTTTTTGCTTTCCTTTCAGAATTCTCTCCCGGGGGATTCAAAACCGGTGAAAGATGGTTTCCTTGCTTTTTGAGGAATCAGATGCTATAATACCAATCATAGGAGGTGGAGCAAATGGAACGAATCATTGGTGTTTTGCTGGTGCTTGGCGTGATCGGGTTGATTTGTTACGTGATCAATGCTCTGGGTCAAACTAAGCGGAAGATTGCCAAAATGAAGTACGAAGAATTTGTTCTGCCGGAGGGAGTATTCCGTCGGGCGACGGTGCTGAAGAAAAAAGCGGGACTTGTGTTTATAAAAAACAGCAAAACCGGAAAGCACGAACGAGTTTTTGAGGTCACCTTTTTGGTGGACGGGAATGAAGAGACCTACCCCGTGGAGCAGGCTTGGTTCGATCGGCTCTATGAGGGACAGACCTCCACGCTGGTGACAGTGAACGGAAACTTTTTTGCCTTTGAAGAAGGGGAAGAACAAGCGTAAGTTGATGCAATGAATTGATAGAATAGGGTGGTTTAAACATGGTCACCCATTTTAAAACTTGTTATTCCGGAGCATTAATGCTATAATACGACCAAGGAAGGTGAAGATATGAAGATAACTTTCATCGGAACCGGTGCAGCGGATTGGCCGCTGATCCGGCCGGAGGAATATACGGAATTTCGCAGGCTTTCTTCCACCTTGGTGGATGATTGCCTATTGATCGATCCAGGCCCTCAGGTCATAGACGGGCTGGAGGTCGAAATATGATGAAGAATAACGAAATCAATATCCGGGATCCTTTTGTTTTATATGAGGATGGGCTGTTTTATTTATACGGCACTCGGGCTGCGAATTTTGGTAGACAGACCGGCGGATTCGACGTGTATATTTCCACCGATCTGGAGAATTGGAACGAGCCGGTGGAATGTTTTAATTCGGAACAGTTTGGGCTGAATCGGGAGGTCAATTGGGCGCCGGAGGTGCATAAATATCGGGGCAGTTATTATCTGTTTGCCACCTTCACCAAGGATAATGGATTGAAGGGAACCTATATTTTAAAAGGAGAAAGCCCCAGGGGGCCCTTTACGCCCCATAGCGAGGGCGCAGTGACCCCAAAGGAATGGGAATGTCTGGACGGCACCTTGTATATTTCCAAGACCGGTACGCCCTATATCGTTTTTTACCACGAGCACACCCAAATTATTGACGGCACCATCTGCTACGCCCCGCTAAGCGAGGATCTGACTCGGCTGATCGGGGAACCGGTGACCTTGTTTGCGGCTTCGGAATGCCCTTGGGCAGACGTACACGGGCCCAGCGATCATTACGTGACCGACGGCCCCTTTTTTTATCAAGGCTCCGGTGGGGCGCTTTATATGATCTGGTCCTCTTTTGTTCGGGGAAATTATGCCGAAATGTTGGTGAGGTTCCAAGATGGCAAGCTGGGAACGGAATTTGAGCATCTGCCTCCGCTGATCGATGACGACGGCGGTCATGGAATGATCTTTTCTGACGGTAAAAAATTATGGTTCACCTATCATACGCCTAATACGAAAGGGGAGGAGCACCCGGCTTTTCGGGAACTTTTCGATCAAGGAGATATTTTGTCCGTTTAACGAAGAGGTAATGAATGGAAATTTTTAAGTGAACGCTGAATTAGATGATCAAGTGCACCGTGGAGAACTTTTTGGCTAATAAGGCTTTGATTCTCTATGGAGCGGCACTGATTCTAATCTCTATTGGGGTGGCCTATCCGGTTTCCGCCCTGTTTATCCGCAAGGTCAAAGGGGATCATTCCTATTTGCCATATTCTTTACAAATACGGTTTATTATGCTATGATATTATATAAAAAGTGCAGAGCGAGGTGATCTTATGAGCGCTAATAGTGTGGCAGTGAGCGTAATTGTGCCGGTATATAAATGCGAAAAATATATCGAATCTTGCATCGAAAGCATTTTGGCACAAAGCCTAAAAGAATTACAACTCATTTTGGTGGACGATGGTTCGCCCGACCGAGCACCTTTGATTTGTGATGAATATAGCAAAAAAGACGACCGGATCCTGGTGATCCACCAGGAGAACAGCGGCGTTTCTGCCGCCAGAAATGCGGGGCTCAATGTGGCGGAAGGAAAATATGTTACATTTGTGGATTCCGATGATTATCTGGAACCTGAGTTTTTAAAAGATTCATTTCAGGCGGCAAAGGAGCACGGTGCAGATCTGGTTGCCAGCGGATTAACGATGGAAAACTGGGCTGATTCTAAATGCGTATCTTCTGTTTCATATACCTTTGTAGCAGATAAGATATATGATGCCAAAACTTTATTGGAGGTTTGGGGGGAGGATTACGCACCAATCTGTATGTGTGGGCCCTGTTGCAAACTTTATCGGCGCAGTATCATCGAAAAAGCCTGCATTCAATTTCCAAACCATTTAAATTATGGAGAGGATACTTGCTTTAATCTGGATTTTTTGATGCAAAATCCTAAAACCGTTGTTTTTGCCAAAAGTTATTATCATTACCGACGTGAAAGTGGGGAATCGTTGTTCAGCCGTTTCCATCGGGATACTTATGAAGTTCACGCTGAGGTTTATGGTAAAAAAAGAGTAGTGATGAAACAACTTGGCTGTTCCAATAAGGCTATAAATGCCTTTGAGGCGGATTATTTTTATCTGCTCTTGGGAGGAATTCATGAATACTATCGTTTTTATGAAGAATCAACGCCAAAGCAAAAAAAAGAATTGGTTGCAAAAATTGCCAATGATGCTAATGTGTTAAAATTGAAGGGAAAACAAATTCCAGCAACTAAAAACCGAATATTGCTGTTATTAATGAAAGCAGGATTCTATAGAATGGTATGTTGGATGTTTCAGTTACATTACGGAAAAGGAAATGGGCGAGGAATAACTTGATGAAAAAAGCGGGAATTATCACGCATTATTATAAAAGCTTGAATTATGGCGGTTCTCTTCAGGCTTATGCGTTATGCAAAATTTTACAGGAGATGGGTTTTGAGGCAGAGCAGATCAGTTATGATATGTTTGGGCCAGACGCTCCTAAAGGGATTACGCATTTGCTCAAGGATATTCTCAAAAGCATCAAAAGAGAGATTACTCACTTTCCCCAGGAGCAGGGATGGCGAAAGCGTCGAAAGAAATTTTATGATTTTCAGGATACAGTTCCCCATAGCACAAGAGTTTATCATAAGGAAAATATTGGTGAATCCACCGATTGCTATGACTTATTTATTACCGGGAGTGATCAAGTTTGGAATCTTCAATGGTATCATCCGGCCTTTTTTTTGGATTTTGTTCCTGAAGGGGAAAAGAAAATTGCCTATGCCGCTAGTTTAGGGAAAACAATGCTGAATGAAAAGGAACAAGAAATTTTTCGTCAGCATCTTCGGGATTATCGGGCCATTTCTGTACGGGAAGCGGATGCCGTAGAGATGGTTTCCTCCTGCACATTGGTCCCAGTAGTCCATACTCTGGATCCTACAATGCTTTTAACTGTTGGGCAATGGGATGAAATTTGCGCAGAGCGCATCGTTTCGGAGCCCTATATCTTTTGCTTTTTGTTGGGTGATGGGGTGCAGGAGCGACAGGTGGTTCGGGATTTTGCCCAAAAGACCGGATTGAAGATCGTTTTCTTGCCTCATTTCCCTTGCACGTTCCGCAGAGCAGATGAGGGATTTGCTGATATTCCGCTTTATGATATTTCTCCGGCAGAATTTATCAGTCTTATCAAATATGCCGATTATATTTGCACAGATAGTTTTCACGCAACGGTATTTTCCAATCTCTACAAGAAATCTTATTTTGTTTTTGATCGCAATGCTGCAAAGAATATGCACTCTCGTATTCTGAGTTTATTGGAACTGTTTGGTAGTGAGGAACGTTTCTTAAATCAAGTTCACCAAATGAATGGTGATTATATGATGAATTTAAAAGAAATTGATTATGACAGTGCAGAAAAGGCTGTTGAAAACGCAAGAACTGCATCAATTGCATTTTTGCAAAATAATTTGAGGAATGAATAATGAAGATCAATCAACTTAAGGGCGGAAGTCTGCTTTCTTATACGCAGATGGTTTTATCGGTTCTAGTGAGCCTGATTTATACGCCCATCGTCTTGAATATTTTAGGAAAAAGTGAGTATGGGTTATATCAAACAGCCAGTTCGGCAACGGCGTTATTGACGATGCTGAATCTGGGACTGAATATCTCATACGTCCATTTTTATTTGAAGTATCATCATAAGAAAGATGAAGAGGGCGCCGCTAGATTTAATGGCCTCTATATGACGATTCTTTGTACATTGGGCTTGGTTTGCTTGATTCTTGGGCTTCTGATGACCTGGAAGATAGAATGGTTTTTTGCCGACGGTCTTTCTGCGAGCGAATATCAAATCGCCCGCATTTTGATGGTATTGATGATAATCAATATTACTCTCTCTTTTCCCATCAGCACCTTTACCGGGATTTTATCTGCCAACGAGGAATTTGTTTTTCTCGGAATTATCAATATTGTGAAAAACCTTGCAGTTCATGGTTTTTCAATTCTCAGCCTTTTTCTGGGCTATCATTCGATCGGAATGGTATGCGTGAAGGTTGCGGTTGGAGTCTTGGTTGATATTGCCTATATTTTCTATGCGTTTTTTAAATTGAAATGCAAAATTAAGTTTGGCAATTTTGAAAAAGGGCTCTTTAAATCCTTACTGATTTATACCTCGTTTATTGCAGTTAACGTTTTGATCGATCAGATTAATCTGAATATTGACAAAATGTTGTTGGCCCGATTTCGGGGGCCGGAGGCAGTTGCCGTTTATAATATCGGCTTTTTAATCTATACTTATTATCAAACTATGTCTACCTCCATTTCCAACGTTTTATCACCCCGGGTTCATAAATATGTTTATGATACCGAAGGTGATCCTACGCTCCGGAAACAACTTTTGACCGATCTGTTTATCAAGGTTGGGCGCATCCAGTTTTTTATTTTGGGTTTGATCAGTACGGGGTTTTTGTTCTTTGGAAAGGCGTTTATCACCTGTTATTGGGCTAACGCAGAATATGAAAATGCGTATTACGTAGCCTTGATTTTGGTTTTTTCTGCAACCGTTCCGTTGATGCAAAACGTTGGAATTGCCATTTTGCAAGCTTTGAACAAGCATAAATTTCGGAGTATTTTATATTTGATGATTGCGCTTGTCAATTTCGCTTTATCCATTAAATTATGCCAGCTATACGGTGAAATCGGAAGCGCCCTTGGAACGGCGCTGGCCTTTTTGATCGGAAATGTGGTTATTATCAATATTTACTATCATAAGAAGGCGAATGTGGATATGATCCGCTTCTGGAAGGCCATTTTGAGAGCGTCAATTGGTTTGATTATTCCAGTTACCGCTGGGATCTTGCTCGCTTTCCGTATCGATCAATCCAACATTTTCGTTTTCTTGGCTGGGATTTTGGTTTATTGTATCCTCTATGGAGGATCGGTTTGGGTTTTTGCTATGAGTCCGGCTGAAAAACAAATACTGATCGGGCCGTTGAAGCGCATTATAAAAAGAGGCTAATATGAGTAAATTATTTCAGAACAAACAGGCCTGCACCGGATGTCATAGTTGCTATAATCGTTGCCCGGTAGGCGCCATCTCCATGGATCCCGATGTGGAAGGTTTTTTATATCCTCGGATCGATCCCAAAAAATGTATCCAATGCGATCTTTGCTTGCGGGTTTGCCCGATTTATAAGGAACCTTCGGTTTCAAAAAAAGAACCGGAAGCGTTTGCGGCTGTTTGCAATTCCGAAGAATTGCGGACAAGCAGTTCTTCCGGTGGAATTTTCTCTCTATTAGCAAATGAAATTCTGTCAAGAGGCGGAATGGTATTCGGCGCCATCCAAACGGCGGACTGCAAAGCGGTGGTCCATGCCGGTGCAACAACGGAATTGGAACAGCAAAAGCAACGGGGTTCCAAGTATCTTCAAAGCCGCATCGGAACCACTTATCGGGAGGCGGAAGCCTTTCTGGAAAAGGGTGGAACAGTTCTTTTCAGTGGAACGCCATGCCAGATCGCAGGGCTCTATGCCTTCTTAAAAAAAGACTATGAACGTTTATATACCCAGGATCTGATTTGCCATGGGGCGCCTTCTCCGTTGGTTTGGAAAAAGTATGCCGAAGAGATGGAACAACAGGTGGGAGAAACGCTTCAAACGGTATCTTTCAGAAACAAGGAGAGGGGTTGGAAGAATTTTTCGCTAAAGCTTACCTTTTCCGATCAATCTAATCGAAGTGCCAGTTTGATGGAAGATTTTTATCTGAAAGGGTTTATGTCTGATTTGTTTCTTCGACCATCTTGCTATCAATGTAAATATAAATCGATGTATCGTCAGGCAGATATCACATTAGCGGATTTTTGGGGTGTGGAACATCTGCATCCGGAATTGGATGATGACCGCGGGGTATCTCTGGTGTTTACTCATTCAAAAAAAGGCACCGAACTGCTGGAGGCTGTGCGGCATGCGATGAATCTAGTGTCTACCAATGCTTCCGAAGCTATCCAATATAATCCGGCAATGATTCAATCGGCTCATTGCCCGGAGCGTCGGAATGCTTTTATGGCGCATCTGCCAAAGGAGTCCTATAAAAAACTCTACGCTATTTTTTTACGCCCGCCTTTTTTAAAACGCATCAAAAAAAGAATACGGCAAATTTTAAAGCACGTTCGTTAAGAAGCCATTTTTAAGTGTAGGCTTGAATTTTGGCGGGTAATTCATATAATCGCAACATTGAAAGAGGTAATGAATGGAAATTTTTAAGTTAACGTTGAATCAGATGCTGTTGATGTTCGGGTTTATTTTAATCGGATTTTTTCTGCGGAAGAAAAAGATTCTGCCGGAAAATACGGGCACAGTCCTTTCTCGGATGGAAACTTATGTGTTTGTGCCGGCTTTGAGCTTCTATAATCAGATGACCAAGTGCACCGTGGAGAACTTTTTGGCTAATAAGGCTTTGATTCTCTATGGAGCGGTACTGATTCTGATCTCTGTTGGGGTGGCCTATCCGGTTTCTGCCCTGTTTATCCGCAAGGCTAAGGGAGATCGTGCCAAGGAGTATCAACGGAATATTTATCGCTATGCCCTAACCTTCGGAAACTACGGATTTATGGGCAATTATATCATTTTGGGAATTTGGGGCAATGAAACCTTTTTCCAGTATTCTATGCTGACTTTAGTTGTTGGGATCATCTGCAACAGCTGGGGGCTTTACGTTCTGATTCCCAAGGAGGAGGGGGGCCGTTGGAAGAACCTGGTGAAGGGACTGACAGCCCCGCCCATTCTGGCCATCTTTTTGGGGATCATCTGCGGTCTTTGCAATGTGCAACAGGTAGTGCCGGACTTTTTGAATAACCTTTTGAATAATGCGGGCGCTTGTATGGGGCCGGTGGCGATGCTACTGGCGGGTGTGGTGATCGGCGGTTATGAGCTGAAGGGGCTGTTCACCGACATCAAGATCTATATGGTTACCCTGCTGCGGCTGATCGTGTTACCCTCTGTCTTCCTTGGGGTGATGAAGCTTTTGGGGGTAGGAGATGAGGTATTGAGCCTTGCTTTGGTGCTGTTGGCGACGCCTTTGGGGCTGAATACCATCGTATACCCTGCCACCTACGGCGGTGAGACCAAGCCCGGCGCCTCCATGGCGGTGATCTCCCATACCCTTTCAGTGGTCACCATTCCCTTGATGTACTTATTCTGGATCGTATTATTATAAGGAGCAGGAACCTATGAAATTAGCTACTACGACGGGGGATTTTTCCCGCTATACCTCCTCCCAACTGGAAATTATGGAGTATATCCGCCGAGCGGGCTTTAAGTATTTAGACTATAACTTTGGGATCGATTATCACGGCCGCACCGGGGCCTTCGGCGCCGATTGGAGGGAATATATCTAAACGGTGCAAAAGCAGGCGGAGCGTTTAGGCGTTCAGTTTGTGCAGGCCCATGCACCAATGGGTGCTCCCATCGCCGATGGGAACGAGGACTTCGCCGCCGATAATTTGCGGTGTATGGAGGTCTGCGCCGCCTTAGGAATCAAAAATTTGGTGGATCATTCCGGATATCTGCCCAATATCTCCCGGGAGGAATGTTTTGCCCGGAACAAGGCGTTCTATCAGCCTTTGTTGGAGCGGGCAGAGGCGCTGGATATGAATATTCTGACCGAAAATTTTAATTAAATGAGCAAGCCGGACGTATTCTGGGTGGATAATGCCGAGGATCTTTTGGCTTTGATCGAATACGTGGATCACCCCGGTTCCATGCAGTGTGGGATGCGGGTCACGGGAACTTACAGGAGATGCCCCAGCAGGAGGCCTTGCGGATTTTGGGGAGCCACGTCTATGCCCTGCACGTGCAGGATAATATGGGGGAGCGGGATCAGCATTTTGCCCCGTTCTTCGGTACTATGAACCCGGATTCTCTGATGCAAGGGCTTTTAGAAATCGGCTATCAAGGGTATTTTACCTTTGAACCAAACCTACCTCCCGCCGTTAAGCGCCGCCCCCACGAGGGGGAAGATGCCGCCTATCGAGGTGAAGCAAAAGGGAGAGGAGCTCCTTTACGAGATCGGCAAGGCCATTCTGACCACCTATAACGTTTATGAAGAATAGAACTTACAATTAGGGAGAGTGCAACAAAATGCGAAAACACCCGCAGTTTTTAAAAACTGCGGGTGTTTTTAATATTCTCTTTCTTTGTTAGTCAAGTTGTGCTATAATACAACTAACCGAATAAATATGAATTTGTAGGTGAGATCATGATTATTTTAATTACAGGAGCATCCCATACGGGTAAAACGGCCCTTGCCCAAAAATTGCTCGAAAAATATAAATACCCGTATCTGTCCATCGACCATCTGAAAATGGGGTTGATTCGTAGCGGTAATACAGAACTCACCCCTATGGATGATGCAGAATTAGTCGAATATCTGTGGCCGATCGTTCGTGAAATGATTAAAACTGCCATTGAGAATAAGCAGAACTTAATTGTCGAAGGTTGCTATATTCCTTTCGATTGGCAAAAGGACTTTGACTCCGAATATCTTGAAAATATCAAATATTACTGTCTTATAATGAGTGAAGAATATATCAAAAATCACTTTGCTGACATAAAGAAATATGCAAGCGTCATTGAAAACCGTTTGGATGATGAATGGTGCACAATGGAGAGTGTATTGGCAGACAATGCAGAAGTGCGATCCCTTGCCAAAAAGTATAATGTGAACTATATACTCATTGAAGATAAATACGAAATAAGCATTGAATTATAAGGACCGATTCAAATTTGCAGGTAAGTGAAAAATGAAGATTTTATTGAGTTTATAAAAAACTACAATTCACAAAGCAGACCAAAAGTAACAGAACTATTGAAAAGATATTCTCACAAAGATATTTATATATTTTCAAATCGCATCCAAGCAGAAGAATTTCTAAATAAAATATAATGACAAATTCCAATTTATCGAATAGATGATATTTGTTTAGAAAAGGGTTTTAGGTTCTCCTAAAGAGAGGAAAATGTGATATACATTCATACCTGTTACGGTATAAGGCAAAATAAAGGAAGCACGAAGGGTCGCCCAAGGGCGCCCTTCGTGCTTCCTTTATTACTGTTCCATCCATAGGGGATGGATTTTTTTAGTTGATACTGGTCTTTTGTTTGATCTTCAAGTTATTGATGGCGTTATTGAGCATCAATTTATGGAGTTTATAATCCCGTTCGCTCTGTTTTTTTGCCAGTTCGGATCGGGCCTCTTCCGCCTCTCGGCGTTCTTTTTCCTCATCGATCTCTTCCGGGAGCAGAGCGTATTCACAGAGCAGAGATGCCCGGTTATGTTCCATATCGATCATCCCGCCGGAGATGGAAAAGAGGATCTTTTCACCGCTCGGCTTGGTATAATAGGCCTCACCGGCGGTTACCGAAGCGGTGATAGGCTCCCGATTGGCCTGGATGCCTAACATTCCATCGGTAATGGGTACGATCAGGGAGAGGCAATCGCCCCGATAAAAGATCCGCTCGGGGGTCAGGATCTCTAAATAAAAACTATTCATTGGTTTCCTCTTTCAGCAGAGCGGCTTTGGCGGCCACATCCTCAATCGTGCCCACGTTGAAGAAGGCGTTTTCGGGGTATTCATCGGCTTCGCCGTTGATGATGGCCTTGAAACTGCGGATGGTTTCACTCAAAGGAACGTAAACCCCTTTTAAGCCGGTGAACTTTTCGGCCACGTTGAAGGGTTGGGATAAAAAGCGCTGGATCTTTCGGGCACGATGAACCAAGATTTTATCCTCTTCGCTTAATTCGTCCATACCTAGGATCGCGATGATATCCTGCAACTCGTTATAATGCTCCAAAATCTCCTGCACGGTACGGGCCACTTGATAATGTTCTTCGCCCACCACATCAGGATCCAGAATCCGGGAGGTGGAGTCCAAAGGATCCACAGCGGGATAAATGCCCAGTTCCGCAATTTTACGGCTCAAAACGGTGGTGGCATCCAGATGGGCAAAGGTGGTGGCAGGGGCAGGGTCAGTTAAGTCGTCAGCAGGCACGTAAATGGCCTGAACCGAAGTAACGGAACCATCTTTGGTGGAAGCGATCCGTTCTTCCAGTTCGCCCAATTCTTGGGAAAGGGTCGGCTGATAGCCCACAGCCGAGGGCATCCGGCCTAACAGGGTGGAAACCTCACTACCGGCCTGAATGAACCGGAAAATGTTATCGATGAAGAGCAAAACGTCTTTCTTGCTTTCGTCCCGGAAGTGTTCTGCCATCGTCAGGCCGATGAGAGCCACCCGCATCCGAACGCCGGGCGCCTCGTTCATCTGGCCGAAGACCAAAGCGGTTTTATCCAGAACGCCGCTCTCCTGCATTTCGTAATATAGATCGTTGCCTTCCCGGCTGCGTTCTCCTACACCGGTGAAGATGGAATAGCCGCCGTGTTCCGTGGCGATATTATGGATCAGTTCTTGGATCAGAACGGTTTTTCCTACGCCGGCGCCGCCAAATAGGCCGATCTTGCCGCCCTTGGTGTAGGGGGCCAGAAGGTCGATGACTTTGATACCGGTTTCCAGAATTTCTTCGGAAGATGCCCGGTTGGCATAACTGGGGGCAGGGCGATAGATGGATTTACGTTCACATTCGGCGGGGAATGCTTCTTTCCCGTCGATGGGCTCGCCCAATACGTTTAAAAGGCGGCCCAAAACCGGCTCGCCCACCGGCACGCTGATGGGGGCGCCGGTTGCATAAACTGCCATATCCCGGCAAAGGCCTTCGCTGGCGCCCATCATAACGCAACGCACCGTTTGATCCCCAATATGTTGGACCACTTCCATCGTGCGCCGCTCGCCCTTACATTCCAGATAGAGCCGCTCCCGGATCTTGGGCAGGTTTTCTTTCTTAAATTTAACGTCAACTACCGGGCCGGTGATCTGGATGATCTTGCCGGCCGTTTGTTGCAGATCAAGTGTTGTCATTGGTTATTTCTCCTCGCCGTTTACGTTTTAATGCATTCACACCTGCGGTGATCTCGATCATTTCGCCGGTGATGGCGGCCTGACGAACTTTATTATATTGCACCTTTAGGCTCCGAAGCATTTCTTCGGCGTTATCGCTGGCGCTTTTCATTGCAATCATTCTTGCCTGCTGTTCACTGCAAAAACTTTCCACCAGGCAACTGTAGATAAAGCCCATCAAATAACTGGGCACGATCCCATTCAGCACTTCGTTGGGGCTGGGCAGGAATTCGTTTTTGGTGGGAACAGTGGGATCATCTTTCTGATAAAAATGGGTTTTATTCAGGGGCAACAGGGTCTGCTTTTTGCAAACGCCCGGCTTGGTTCCCATATAGTCGGTATAGATGATGTTGATCTCGTCCAGCCGCTCGTCATCATAGTATTCCAGAAGTTCTGCGCAGATCTTGCGGGCGTCGGTGAGCATCGGGCGCAGAGCGGTATAATGAAATTCTTCTACAAAGGGTATTTTTTTATTTAAAAAATACTGCCTGCCATATTCTCCGATGATAAACAGAGTGGTTCTGGGATGGCGGCTCATATACTCCTCGCAAACCTTAATGGCCTCCTGATTATAAACCCCGGCCAAGCCCTTATCGGCGGTGATCAGCAGAATCCCATGGTTCATATGGGGGATATTTTCCGGCATTGTGACCTTGAAATAACGGTTATCCGATTGCTGAATATAATGGGAAAGTTTGCCGATTTTAATTTTCAACGTATCAAAATAAGGGGTGGTTTGCTCTAATTCCCGCACCGCCCGGCGCATTTTGGCGGAGGAGATCATATGCATAGCATCGGTTATTTTTTTGGTATCCCGGATCCCTTCGATCCGGCTTTTAATTTCGCTGGCGCTGAGGATGGCGATCTCCTCCTTTCAAAAATTATTGGGCGAAGAATTTTTTGGCCGTGGCGATCACGTCTTTCTTCAATTCTTCGGAATAGGTTTTGCTATGTTCGATCTTGTGGCAAAGGGCGCTATTATGCTCATCAAAATAAACGAGCAATTCCCGTTGCTGTTTTTTGATTTCTTTCACCGGCGTTTCGATGAACAGGCCCGCTTGGGCGCAAATCAACGTAATTACCTGATGATGCAAACTCATAGGCGCATTATTGGGCTGGCGCAGAAGTTGCATAAGCCCGGCACCATATTTCAACTGGCGCACTGTTCCGGCGTCCAGATCGCCCCCGAATTGGGAGAATGCCTGCATTTCCCGGTATTGAGCCAGATCCAGCCGAATGGAGCCAACGGATTTTTTCATCACGTTGGTCTGGGCGGCGCCGCCCACCCGGGAAACGGAGAGCCCCACGTTGATAGCCGGCCGCTGGCCGGCGAAAAAGAGTTCGCTTTCCAGAAAGATCTGGCCGTCGGTGATGGAGATGATATTGGTGGGGATATAGGCCGAAACGTCGCCGGCCTGCGTTTCAACGATGGGCAGGGCGGTCATACTCCCGCCGCCTTTGGCATCGGAGAGTTGCGCCGAACGTTCCAGTAACCGGGAATGGAGGTAGAAAACGTCTCCGGGATAGGCTTCCCGGCCGGGAGAGCGCTCCAAAAGCAGGCTCAGAGTTCGATAGGCAACGGCGTGTTTGGAAAGATCATCGTAAACGATCAAAACATCCCGGCCGTGGTTCATAAAATACTCCGCCACAGCGCAACCCGCATAGGGGGCGATATACTGCAGGGAGGCCGCATCGCTGGCGGGGGAAGAAACGATCACCGTATAGTCCATAGCATCGTGTTTTTTCAAAGTGGCGGCCACTTTGGCAATGGAACTGGCCTTTTGGCCGATGGCTACGTAGACGCAGACCACGTTTTTGCCTTTTTGATTGATGATGGTGTCGGTGGCGATGGTGGTTTTGCCGGTTTGCCGGTCACCGATGATTAGTTCCCGTTGGCCCCGGCCGATGGGGAACATAGAATCGATGGATAAAATCCCGGTTTCCAAGGGGCGGCAAACGGATTTACGTTCGATAATGGAAGGGGCAGGCCCTTCGATGGGGTAATATTCTTTGGCCCCGATCTCGCCGCCTTCATCCACCGGTTTGCCCAGAGGATTGATGGTTCGGCCTAAGATCCGCGTGCTGATGGGGATGCCGGCAGTACGTTGCGTGCGCACAACACGGCTCCCTTCAACGATTTCAGAATCATCGCCGAACAGAACCACGCCGTTGGTTCCATCGGCACGGATATCCTGAACCATTCCTTTGATCCCGCAATCGAATAATACAATTTCTCCGTATTCTACTTCGTGCAATCCTTTGATTAAGGCAATTCCATCGCCAACGGTTTGGACAAAGCCGACTTGTTGGTGGCCGGCGTGCAATTCGAATGTAGAAATATCTTCTTTTAGCAGGGAAACGATTTTTTGGGGGTCAAATTCTTTTTGCAGGGCTTGAAATGACTTGCGTAATTGCCGAATGCGGCCCAAGGTACTCCAATCGTAATTTTCGTCCCCAACGAAAATGTTGAATCCGCCAACCACGCTGGGATCTTTTTGAAGAACAAATTCGATTTCATTGGCGTGATATTCGGACATAAAGAAGGAACGCATTTTTTCCAATTGCTCGGGAGAAGGAGGCGTAATACACCGGATCTCCACTTTCAGGGCAGCAGGTTGAACAGCGGATTCCTCAAAATTATTTTTCTTCATTCCGGAACCTCGATTCTGCAACGGCATTACCGGCTACCCGGATAAATTCATCATAGAGGGCGCTGTTACGTTCGGGGGTAACGGTATCGCTGAGCAATTTCTGCGTGGCGGAAACAACTAATTCGCCAATTTCGGTTTGGGCGGATTCTAAAATATGCTCTTTCCGTTTTTCGGCTTCTTCTTCTGCTGCACGGATAATTGCAACGCCTTTTTCCTGAGCTTCGGAAATATATCGTTCGGAAGTTGCGGCACATTCTTTTTCGGCAGATTTTTTCATCGATGCGATCTCTTCTTCGGCATCTTGCAATCTTTGCTCGTATTCTGCCTTTAATTTTTCGTTTTCTTCGGCGGCCTTGCGGTTTTCTTCCTGAACTTCAGCCAGTTTTTCGGCCCGTTCTTTCAGGAATTTCTGAATGGGATCAAAAAGCAACAGAGAAAGCCCGCCGGCTAGGATCACAAAATTCAGTAAATGCAGAAGGATCTGCAAAAAATCAATATTTAAAGGGATATTCATTTTGATACCTCTTGGCGATTAGAGTACGAAAATAACCAGAATGGCAATGATCAGGGCATAGATGATGGCGGTTTCGATAAATACCAGGCCCAGCATCATTACACCGTTGATCTTACCGGCGGCTTCCGGCTGGCGTGCTATACTTTCAGCACTTTTAGCAATGGCCCATGCCATTCCGATGGCACCGGCGGCAAGTCGGACGCCAAGCGG
>JAZNEH010000015.1:0-2262 GCA_045588515.1 Eubacteriales bacterium | reverse complement strand
AAGGACACCGTTCTGTGGGTGGTATGCGTGCCAGCATTTATAACGCGATGCCCTATGAAGGTGTTGAAGCGCTTGTAAACTTTATGAAGAAGTTCGAAGAAGAAAACAAATAAGGTGAGTTATATGAAAATTCAAACACTGAACAAAATTGCCAAAGTCGGCTTATCCGGATTTGATGAAAAATACGAGATTGCAGATACTTTTGATGCTCCAGACGGAATGTTGGTTCGTTCCGCTTCTCTCCACGAAATGGAACTCCCCGCTTCCCTGCTGGCCGTCGCCAGAGCCGGTGCAGGCGTAAACAATATTCCCTTGGATAAATGTGCAGAACAAGGCGTTGTTGTTTTTAACACACCCGGTGCAAATGCAAATGCAGTTAAAGAATTGGCTGTTGCCGCTCTTTTCTTGGCGTCCCGTGATATTGTCGGCGGTATTGAATGGGCAAAAGGCTTAACCGGCGACGATGTTGCAAAGCAAGTAGAAAAAGGAAAATCTCAATTTGTTGGTCCCGAGATTATGGGCAAAAAATTGGGTGTAATCGGTTTAGGTGCTATCGGTGTCCAAGTAGCAAACGCTGCACACGCTTTAGGAATGGATGTTATGGGCTACGATCCTTATCTCTCCCTCACTTCTGCCTGGAATCTTTCCAGACACATTCATAAGGCCGCTGATATCAATGATATCTACGCAAATTGTGATTACATATGTTTGCACGCCCCCTTAACCCCTGAAACCAAGCATAGCATCAATAAAGATACCATTGCATTAATGAAGGATGGTGTTCGCATTTTGAATCTTTCCAGAGCAGATCTGGTAAACGACGAAGATATTGCCTCCGCTTTGGAAAGTGGAAAAGTTGCTAAATATGTAACCGACTTCCCCAATCAAAATACTCTTAAAATGAAAAATGCCATTCCCATTCCTCACTTGGGTGCATCTACTCCCGAAAGTGAAGATAACTGCGCTGTAATGGCTGTTAAGGAATTGCGGGATTACTTAGAATTTGGTAACATCACCAACTCTGTGAACTATCCGAATGTTGCAATGCCTTTTAATGCGGCTGTTCGTATCTGTGTTTGCCACAAGAATATTCCCAATATTCTCGCTTCTCTTTCCGGCGTTGTATCCGGCGAGGGCGTAAATATCGAAAATATGTTAAATCAGTCTAAAGGTGACTATGCCTACACTTTGATTGATTGCAACAGCGATGTAACGAATAAAGCCATTGAAGCATTAAAAACTGTTGATGGTGTTTTAAAAGTTCGGGTTATCCGCTAATTTTCAAAATATTAAGTGCCTTGAGTATTCAGGGCACTTATTTTTTTAATATTTTAAGATAAAAACCAAATTTCACGTTTTTCTTTCTGTTTCATTTATTTTCTCGATAATATGTGATAGTATAAAACCAAATATAAAATCGAGGTGTTTCAATGATGATTTTGCCCAAGAATCTACCTTCTCCTTTGGATTTATCCAAAAATGACATTTTAGATCTTTTAATTAAAGAGGAATACGGCGTTTTGCCTTCCTCTCCGCTCTCCGTTCATAGCCAAGTCGAAGAAGAGAGCAATCATAATTTTTGTGCAGGAAAGGCAATTTATCAAAAAATTCGCTTAATCTGTAACACAGAATACGGTTATTTTTCCTTTCCCATTCATTATATTTGTCCCCGAGAAGTAGATAAGCCCATTCCATGTTTTATTCAGATCAACTTCAGAGATGCTATTCCCGATTCCTATTTGCCTGTTGAAGAAATCATCGATCAAGGTTTTGCTATTCTATCATTCAGTTATTTAGACATCACCTCCGACAACAAGGACTTTAAATCCAAATTTGCAGGTATGGTATATCCCTGCGGAATCCGTCAACCGGATCAATGCGGAAAAATCGGGTTGTGGGCATGGGCCATTATGCGTGTAATGGATTATGCTCAAACTCTTCCCGAACTAGATAAAGCCTGCATTTCTGTCTGTGGTCATTCAAGACTTGGAAAAACCGCCCTGTTGGCCGGTGCTTTGGACGAGCGATTCTATTGTGCATTTTCACACGATTCTGGTTGTAGTGGGGCGTCGTTATCGAGAGAAAAAGAAGGCGAAACCATCGAAAATATCACAAATAAATTCCCCTTTTGGTTCTGCGAAAATTACTATAAATACGCAAATAATGAAGATCAACTCCCCTTTGATCAACATTATTTGATCGCCGCTAATGTTCCTCATCGTGTCTATGTTGCAAGTGCAATTGAAGACCAATGGGCAGATC
>JAZNEH010000014.1:0-17353 GCA_045588515.1 Eubacteriales bacterium | reverse complement strand
GTTTGGCAAACACCGGGTAGAAGCCGTAGGTGATCTCCGGGAACACAGCCGGATGCTCCCGGTCGCAGAAGGCCATGAAGGCGAAGTTCAGAATATCATCGGAGCCGTTGGTTAAGAGAATTTCATCGGGCTCCACTCCGTAACGCCCGGCCAGCGCCGCCACCAGTTCTCCACATTCCGGGTCCGGGTAAAGTTGCAGGCGGCCTGCTTCAGCGGCCGCCGCCTCTAAAACTGCCGGATGGGGCGGAAAAGGGGATTCGTTGGTATTCAGTTTGATATATTGCTGATCCTTGGGTTGTTCCCCGGGGGTATAGGGGGTTAGATGACTGAATTTTTGGCTAAAAAAGCGACTCATTCGGTTTCCTCCCCACGGATCGTGGCACTTTTTGCATGGGCGGTGAGCCCCTCTTTTGTAGCAAAATAGCCCACATCCTTTGCCACCGATGCCAGCGCTTCGGCGGTGTAATAAGTAAATTGGGTCTTTTTCACAAAATCATCCACCGAAAGAGGGCTGGAAAATTTAGCGGTTCCGCCGGTGGGCAGGGTATGATTGGGGCCGGCAAAATAATCGCCTAAGGCCTCAGGGCAATGTTTGCCCATAAAGATAGAGCCGGCGTGGCGGATGCGATCCAGATAATCAAAGGGCTGATCCACGCAGAGTTCCAGATGCTCCGGGGCGATCTCGTTGGCGATCTCGATGGCTACTTTTAAATCATCGGCCACGATGATCTTGCCGTTTTTATCAATGGATGCCCGGGCGATCTCGCTTCGTTCCAGCAGGGGGATCTGCCGCTCCAGTTCGGCTTGAACCGCCTCGGCAAATTCCATAGAATCGGTTACCAGCACAGCGCTGGCCATTTTATCGTGTTCCGCCTGTGAAAGAAGATCGGCGGCGCAATACTTGGGGTTTGTGTTGCCATCGGCTACGATCAAAATTTCGCGGGGCCCGGCGATCATATCAATGGAAACTACGCCGAAAACCTGTTTTTTGGCTTCTGCAACAAAGGCGTTGCCGGGGCCCACGATCTTATCCACCTTGGGCACGCTTTCGGTGCCGTAGGCCAGAGCGGCAACGGCTTGCGCTCCGCCTAATTTGAAAATTTTATCTACTCCCGCAACCGAGGCAGCGGCCAGAATCACCGGATTCACCTTTCCGTCTTTCCCCGGGGGCGTTACCATCACCACTTCCGGGCAACCGGCAATTTTAGCGGGGATGGCATCCATCAAAACCGTTGATGGATAGGCGGCGGTGCCGCCGGGCACATAAAGGCCCGCCCGATCCACCGGGATCACTTTTTGGCCCATTACCACGCCGGGCGTATCGTTGATGATAAAACTGTTGCGCACCTGCCGCTGATGAAATTTGCGGATATTGGCGGCGGGTTTTTTCAGAATTTCCAAAAATTCCGGTTCCACTGCGGCAACGGCTTCTTCCATCTCGGCAGGGGAAACCTGTAGGGCGGATAATTGGGCTCCATCAAATTTTTCACAATATTCATAAAGGGCCGCATCGCCCCGTTTCCGCACATTTTCGATAATATCGGCAACGATGGATTCCACATTGATCTCCGGCACCATCCGGGCGAAGATATCTGCATTGGCCACCTGGCCGTATTTTAAAATTTTAATCATGGTTTGCCTCCTTCTGCCGGGCAAGTTCCTGCAGAATTTTCTCAATAGGTTGGTTTTTGAATTTAAAACTGGTTTTGTTGGCGATCAGCCGGGCACTGATGGGAACGATGGTTTCTGTTACTTCCAGATCGTTTTCCTTCAGGGTGGTGCCCGTTTCCACAATATCCACGATCACATCCGAAAGGGAAAGAATGGGCGCAATTTCAATGGATCCGTTTAAATGGATAATATCGATATCCCGCCCGATAGACGCATAATAATTCCGGGCGATATTGGAAAACTTGGTGGCAACCCGCAGGGTATGCTTGGGATCATCCCGGAAGTTTTTGGGCGCCGCAACGGCCATCCGGCATTTGCCGATATCCAGATCCAGAAGTTCATAAACTTCCGGCTCATATTCCAATAAAATATCCTTGCCGGCCACGCCGATATCGGCGGCCCCACGTTCTACATAGATGGCAACGTCGGAAGGTTTTACCCAGAAATAGCGCACGCCGGTTTCTTCATTTTCAAAAATCAGTTTCCGATTCTTTTCCCGGATAGACGGGCAGGCAAATCCTGCCTGTTCAAACATATTATAAACCTTTTCACCCAAACGGCCTTTCGGCAGGGCGATATTAAGCATTGGTTTCAAGAATTTTCACCTCGCCGTTCTGAAGAGTTGCCAACTGGCGGTAGCGGAGTTTTTGGGGCACGGAACGCTCCGCCAAAACGGTTTGCCCGCCGGCAGTGAGCGATCCCATGGCTTTGCGCAGATCGCCAAGCGGCGTATCCGGCCCATATAAAAGAACCAGATCGGCATCATATTCCGCCTCGGCCTTGCCGAACCGCTCCAAAAGATCCAGATAGACCGCAAAGCCGATGCTTCCGCTTCGGCGGCCCATTTTTTGCATCAGTTTATCATATTGCCCGCCGGATAAAACAGCGCCGGGGATGCCGTTGATAAATCCTTTGAAGGCAATGCCGTTATAATAATTCATATCGCTTACCACAGAAAAATCCATCCGTAGCATTTCTTTCAGTTCACTGCCCTCAAAGGCGGCCAGCAATTCTTCCAGTTGGGCCAAAGCCCGGCTCACGCCGGGAATTCCCGCCAGTTTATGCAACCGGGGCAACACTTGCTCCGGGGCACCATAGGTGGTGAGCAGTTCTTTCAGGGCGTCGGCCAATTTGGGCTCCACGCCGTTTTGGGCGCAAAGGGCGGAAAGTTCGTGGAGATTTTTTTCGCCCACGCATTTCAAAATGGCTTCTGCCGCCGCAGGGGGCACCAACAATTGATCCATCAAAGAAGAAAGGATGCCCAGATGGGAAAGATCCAAAACCGCTTCCGGCGAGATCTTTTTTAAACTTTCTGCCGCCAATAAAACCACTTCGGAGATGCAATAACTGTCGATATCCCCCATACACTCCAGCCCCACCTGCATAATTTCTTTAAAGGAGCGGGTGCCTTTGGATACCCGGTAAACGTTTTCGTTATAATATACCTTTTGCACCCGGCCGGGCTGATCTTTGCTGTTTTTGATGATGGAAAGGGTAACGTCCGGCTTCAAGGCCATCAATTTTCCGTTGGTATCGGTGAAGGTGATGATACTATCGGATATGAGAAAGTCTTTATTTTGCACATAAAGATCGTATTCTTCAAATTTGCTCATCTTATATTGAGAATAGCCGTATTTGCGGTAGAGTTCCCGCAGGGCGAAAATGGCTTTCTCTGTGTTGTTGAAAACAGATGCTTCCATGCAATGGATCCTTTCGAATAATAAAAAAGTTTTTAATATGATATCACTTTAGCAAGTTAAAGTCAAGTTCTTTTTTTATTTTTATTAAATTTTAAAAAAAGACTTTTTTTACGGAATGGTTTCGATTATAATGGAAATAGAAGAATAAGTCAAGGAGGAAGCCTTATGAAGAAGAAAGAAATTCTGAAAACGGTGGATCATACTCTTTTGAAACCGGAATCCACTTGGGAACAGATCCGGGAAGTGATCGAAGAGGGGATTCGGTTCCAAACGGCTTCGGTTTGTATTCCCCCCAGTTACGTGAAGGAAGGGGCCGCTTGGGCCCAAGGGAGAGTGAAGATCTGCACAGTGATCGGCTTTCCTTTGGGATATCAAACAACGGCTGTGAAATGTTTTGAAGCCGCAGATGCGGTTGCAAACGGAGCCGATGAGATCGATATGGTGATCAACATCGGTTGGGTAAAGGATCAGAACTGGGCCGGGTTGGAAGAAGAGATCCGGGCAGTGAAACAGGCTTGCAACGGCAAACTCCTGAAGGTGATCATAGAAACCTGCTTGCTCAGCCGGGATGAAAAGATCAAAATGTGTGAGATCGTAACGGCGGCGGGGGCCGATTTCATTAAAACCTCCACCGGTTTTTCCACCGGCGGGGCCACCCGGGAGGATATTGCGCTTTTCGCCAAGCATATCGGCGAAGGCGTGCAGATGAAGGCTGCCGGCGGGATCCGTTCTTTGAAGGATGCAGAAGATTTTATCCAACTGGGCGCCCATCGGCTGGGCACTAGTGCAGTGGTGAGATTCATCAAGGAGGAAAAAGAGAATGACTTATCCGACACCGCATATTAATGCAACGCCTGAGGATTTCGGCAAAACCGTTTTGATGCCGGGGGATCCGTTGCGGGCGAAGTTTATTGCAGAAAATTTTCTGGAAAATGCAACGTTGGTGAATAACGTGCGGGGGGTGCAGGGCTATACCGGCACCTATAAGGGCACAAAAGTTTCCGTGATGGCCAGCGGTATGGGGATGCCTTCTATGGGGATCTATAGTTACGAATTATTTCAGTTCTTCGGTGTGGAGCAGATCATTCGGATCGGGTCCGCCGGATCGATCCAAGAAAGCGTTGGGATCCGGGATATCGTTCTGGGGGCCGGCGCCTGCACCAATTCTGCCTATGGGGAGCAATATCATCTGCCCGGCACCTTTGCGCCTATCGCAGATTTTGAACTTTTGCGAAAAGCGGCGGAAATTGCCGAAAAAATGGGGCTGCACTATCACGTGGGCAATCTGCTTTCCTCCGATACCTTTTATTGCGATGGGGAAGGGGACACCCTTTCCTGGGCCAAAATGGGCGTGATGGCTGTGGAGATGGAGGCGGCCGCCCTTTATATGAACGCCGCCCGAACGGGAAAAAAGGCCTTGGCGATCTGTACGGTTTCCGATTCCATCGTGACCGGCGAGGCGACCACCGCCGAAGAACGCCAGAATTCCTTCACCCAGATGATGGAACTGGCTTTGGAGTTGGCAAGATGAAAACAATTTTAATCGTTTTAGATAGTTTGGGGGCCGGGGCATTGCCCGATGCCGCCCATTTCGGCGATGCCGGCGCCCATACCCTTAAAAGCATTGCAAAAAGCGAGAAATTTTGTATCCCCAACCTATTAAAAATGGGGCTGGGGAATATTGAAGGCTTGGAATTTTTGGGGCAGGAACTTGCTCCCACTGCCGCCCACGGCCGGGCGGCGGAACGCTCCCGGGGGAAGGATACCACTGTGGGCCATTGGGAGTTGGCGGGCGTGATTTCCCAAACGCCGTTGCCCACCTTCCCGGAGGGATTTCCCGGGGAATGTATCGAGGCCTTTACCAAGGCAACAGGCTATGAAGTGTTATGCAACCGACCCTATTCCGGCACGCAAGTGATCGCTGATTACGGCGAAGAGGCTGTGAAGAACGGGAAACTGATCGTTTACACTTCGGCCGACAGCGTCTTTCAGATCGCCGCACACGAAGAGCAGGTGCCGCCGGAAAAATTATACGAAATTTGTCGGATTGCCCGCAAATTGCTGGTGGGGCCTTGGGGCGTGGGCAGGGTGATCGCCCGGCCCTTTATCGGCACGCCCGGGAACTATCAGCGCACAGCCAACCGGCGGGATTTTTCTTTGGAACCGCCGGAGCCGACCCTTTTGGATCGGCTGCAGGAAAAGGGCGTTCCCACCCTTTCGGTGGGGAAAATTATGGATATTTTCGCCGGCCGGGGTATTGGCCGCAGCATCTTGACCCACGGCAACGCTGAGGGAATGGCGGCGGTTTTGCAATTAGCCGAAGAAGAAACCGAGGGATTTATTTTTGTGAATCTGGTGGATTTCGATATGCTCTACGGTCACCGGCAGGATGTGGATGGATATGCCGGGGCCCTTTCGGCTTTCGATACCTTTTTGCCGGATCTGATGAAGGCGATGAATCCGGAAGACCGGCTGATCATCACTGCCGATCACGGCTGTGATCCCGGCGATTCCCATACCGATCATACCCGGGAATATATCCCAATCTTAATCTATGGTTCCGGCATCCGGCCACAAAATCTGGGCACTCGTTCTTCCTTTGCGGATGTGGGGCAAACGGTGGCCCATTGGTTTGGAACGGAACTGAAAAACGGAGAAAAAATAGAATGTTAAGAGCAGTTGATTTGATTGAAAAAACCAAAAACGGCCAAGCCTTGCAGCGGGAAGAAATCGAATTCCTGATCCGGGGGTTCACCCGGGGTGAGATCCCCGATTATCAGATGTCAGCATGGGCAATGGCGGTTCGGTTCCGGGGAATGCGCCCGCAAGAAACCGCCCTTTTGACACAGGCTATGGCCCAAAGCGGCGATCAGGTGGATCTTTCGGCTCTGGGCGAAACCACGGTGGACAAACATTCCACCGGCGGGGTGGGGGATAAAACTACCCTGATTTTGGCGCCTATCGTTGCCGCCTTGGGTGGAACCGTTGCGAAAATGAGCGGCCGGGGGCTGGGTCACACCGGCGGAACGGTGGATAAATTGGAATCCATCCCCGGCTATCGGGCGGAACTCCGACCGGAAGAGTTTATCAGCCAAGTGCAGAAGATCGGTTTAGCGGTTGTGGGCCAAAGCGGGAATCTGGCTCCGGCCGATAAGAAACTTTATGCCCTGCGGGATGTGACTGCCACGGTGGATTCCCTTCCGCTGATCGCCTCCAGCATTATGAGCAAGAAACTGGCGGCGGGCACCCGATCCATCGTTCTGGATGTGAAAACCGGGAGCGGCGCTTTTATGAAAACCCCGGAGGCCGCCCGGGAACTGGCGGAGGAAATGGTGGAGATCGGCCGCTCCTGCGGCCGCCGAATGGCCGCACTGATTACCAATATGGATCTTCCGCTGGGCGTGAATGTGGGTAATACGCTGGAAGTGCAGGAAGCAATGGATGTTTTGCAGGGAAACGGCCCTGCCGACCTGCGGGAAGTTTGCCTGAATCTGGCGGCAGAGATGCTTTCTTTGGCTTTGGATCAAAGCCGGGAAGAGAGCCGGAAACAGGCTGAAAAAATCATTGCAGAGGGCACGGCCTTTGCTAAAATGAAAGAATGGATCGCCGCTCAGGGCGGGGATCTGGAGGCGTTTCGGGCCTTGGGCGAAGCCAAGATCTGCGTGGAATTGCAAGCGCCTGAAGGCGGGTATATCACCCATATGGATACCGAAAAAATCGGGCTTTCGGCTATGTTGCTAGGCGCCGGCCGGGCCTCTAAAGAGGATCAGATCGATCCGTTGGCCGGCTTAAAAATCCTGAAAAAAACCGGCCAGTCGGTGAAGAGAGGGGAACCGATCGCCTTGCTTTATACCAACGATGCCGAAAAACTGCCGGCGGCGGAAAAATGCTATCTGGATGCCCTTACCTTTGGTAAAGAAAAGCCGGAAGTGTTGCCCTTGATCTATGAGCGGATCAGAGGCCGGGAATGAGCGCTTTATTGCGCTGCCCCCTCTGCCGCAAGGTTTTGAGCCGGCAGGAAAACCGCTACCTTTGCTCGGAAGGTCATTCCTTTGATGTGGCCCGGCAGGGATATGTGAATTTATTGATGAGCCAGCGTTCCTCTCTTCGCCAGCACGGCGACGATAAGGGGATGGTGGCGGCCCGGCGTGATTTTCTGGAGCAGGGCTATTATCTGCCCTTGCGGGAAGCCTTGGTGGAGGCAGTGAAAACCCATTGCCCCGCCGATGCTAAAATCGCTGATGGCGGATGCGGCGAAGGATGGTACACCGCCGCCGTAGCCCAAGCCTTACCTGGGGCAGAAGTTTATGGGTTCGATATTTCAAAAGATGCTCTGCGCTGGGCGGCCAAACGGTTTTCAGAACCACGTTTGGCGGTGGCAAGTTGCTTTGATCTGCCCCTGGCAGAGGAAAGTTTGGATGGCATTTTGAATATTTTCTCGCCCTTGGCGGCGGAAGAATACGCCCGGGTTCTGAAGCCCGGCGGATGCCTGTTTCGGGTGGTGCCCGGCCGGGAACATTTATGGGAACTGAAAGCGGCGATCTATGATACGCCTCTGCCCAATAAACCCGAAACCCGGGAGTTGCCCGGGCTGACTTTGGCAGAAGAGATCCCCATCCGTTATGGACTGGAATTAACCGATCCCCATCACATTATGGCGTTGTTCCAGATGACCCCCTATTACTACCGCACATCCCCCAAGGATCATGCCAAAGCCCAAGCCTTAACGGCTTTGAAAACTCGCATTGAATTCGATTTATTCGTATACAAAAAGGGGAGCACCTTTTGAAAAAGGTACTCCCCTTTAAAACCCCTATCTAAAACTTCAAATTCTGTGGTTTGAAAGTTTTTGAGGATCCTAAGGAACTTTTTTTTAAAAAGTTCCTTAGTCGAAAATCCCCGTGGAAAGATAGCGGTCGCCGGTGTCCGGCAGGAGCACGGCAATGGTCTTGTTGGCGTTTTCCGGCCGTTTCGCCAGTTTCACGGCGGCAGCCAGCGCCGCTCCGGCAGAAATCCCCACCAGGATTCCTTCCTTTTTCCCCATCATCCGGGCATAGCGAAAGGCTTCTTCACCGGTGATAGGCAATACCTCGTCATAGAGATCGGTATCTAAAATTTCGGGGACGAAATTGGCACCGATCCCCTGCAGGGGATGGGGGCCTGCCTTCCCGCCGGAAAGCAAGGGCGAATCGGCCGGTTCCACGGCGATCACCTTGATTCGAGAATTTTGTTCTTTCAAATAACGGCCGGTGCCGGTCAGGGTTCCGCCGGTGCCCACGCCCGCTACAAAGAAATCCAGTTTTCCTTCGGTATCTCGCCAAAGTTCCGGCCCGGTGGTGGCGTAATGGGCGGCAGGATTGGCGGGGTTCACAAACTGGCCGGGAATGATGGCGCCCGGCAGTTCCTGTTTCAGTTCTTCCGCTTTTTCAATGGCGCCTTGCATCCCTTTTGCACCGGGCGTGAGCACCAATTCTGCGCCGAAGGCTTTCATCAGCCGGCGGCGCTCTTCGCTCATAGAATCGGGCATCACGATGATGCAGCGGTAGCCTCGGGCGGCGGCCACGGCGGCCAGACCGATGCCGGTGTTGCCGCTGGTGGGCTCGATGATAACGGAATCAGGGGTTAAGAGCCCTTTTTCTTCCGCATCGTTGATCATTGCCAGTGCCACCCGGTCTTTCACCGATCCGCCGGGGTTAAAAAGTTCCAGTTTAACCAGCAGGGTGGCGGAGAGGTTCTCTTCTTTTTCAATATGGGTCAGTTCCAAAAGGGGCGTATTGCCGATCAACTGGTCGGCAGATTGATAAATAGGCATAAAATCACCGTGTTCCTTTCTTCTTGGCGGTCAATTCAAAACTGAACTGCAGCAATCTCTTGATCCGTTCCGGAGCGATGCTGCCGTTTAGGCAAAGGCTGATCCAATGATCTTTGTTCATATGATAACCGGGAAAGATCCCCGGCTCCTGTCGCAGGGCGCCTACCAGCAGGGGATCGCGCTTCAAGTTGACGACCCATACTGTTCCGGCTTGGTTCAGCCCCAATTTTTCGGCGGGAAGATCCAAAAGCGCCGCAAACCATTTGCGGTTTTCCGGATGGCGAAAAACGGCGTAACTCGGCTTGCTTGCCCAAAGATGCTCCGGCCGGATCCCGTAGGCCCTTTCAATATGCCGGATCAAAACTGCTCTGTCCATTTCCATCCCTCCGTTTAGATTTATTATACGCTCTGAAAACGGAAAAATCAATAAAAATACGGTGCATTCCTCCTATGGGGAACACACCGCTTTTCTTATTTTAAATAGTCGGACAGCCGGCTTCGCCGGATCAGGCTCATAAAAGGCAGGCCCAACAGATAGCAAACCACAAATTCGCTGGCAGTTACCTCGGCCATCATTAGGAGCCAGGGCAACCATTCGAAGGTGGGCAACAGCATAAAACTGAGCATCGTGCCGATGATGAACCCATTGAATAAGACCGGCCATAGGGGCGCAAGCAGCATTTTTTTGCTCTTATAGGTGCAAAGGGCGGCCAAGAGGGTGGCCAAAGTGCCGAACAGGGCATCCCAGAGGGTGGAAAAAAGCAGGTTGGATATGAAGCAACCCAGAGTGCATCCGGGGATGGCCCACGGACTGAAAAAGGGCAACAGGGTTAGAACTTCGGCGATCCGAAATTGAATGGGGCCGAAGGCAACCTGCCCAAAGGGCAACGTGAATACTACGTAAAGGGCGGCAATGAGCCCGGTGAGGATCATCCCGCGCAGGGGCATTTTTCTCATTTTAAATTCTCCTTAGTAAATATTTAAAGTCCGGTAGGGTCACGACGGACTGTTATGGGATTTTAAGAAAGTTTTTCGATGCCTTTTTTAATCCGGGCGATGGTTTCATCCTTGCCCAAAAGATAGGCCAGTTCCACGCCGCCGCCGGGAGTGAACTGCTTGCCGGAAAGGGCGGTGCGCAGAGGCCAGAGGATCAGGCCGTTCTTCACTTCCAATTTGGCGATCAGATCAAAAAGGGCGGAATGGATCGCTTCCTGATTCCAATCTTCCAACGCTTCCAAAACAGGCAAGATCGCCTTCAGGCTTTCTAGAGAGTTTTCGGGGTTGGTTTTCATTTTTTTATGGGTATAAAGTTCGTTATCATAATCCGGCAGAGCATCGAAGAAATCGATCTGGCCGGGGATCTCGCTGAGGATCTGGCAACGGCCCTGGAGCAGAGCGGCCAAGGCTTTTAGATCCACAGCAGGATTATGGATGGATTCCTGCAGATAAGGCAGGGCCAGTTCATAGAATTCTTCGGCGGGCATGGCTTTGATATATTCGCCGTTGAGCCAGTTCAGTTTTTCGGTGTCGAAAATGGCGGGGGATTTAGAAATGCCCGCAATATCAAATTCTTGGATCAATTCTTCCAGCGTGAATTTTTCCTGCTCGCTCTTGGGCGCCCAGCCCAGAAGGGCAATATAGTTGAGCACAGCCTCTTTCAGATAGCCCTTTTTGATGAGATCCTCATAAGAAGCATCGCCGTTTCGCTTGGAAAGTTTATTATGGGCGTCTTTCATAACGGGGGCGCAATGCACGTATTTCGGAATGTCCCAACCGAAGGCTTCATAAAGCAAATTATATTTGGGCGCAGAGGAAAGATATTCCTTGCCCCGCACCACGTGGGTGATGTTCATTAGATGGTCGTCTACCACGTTGGCGAAGTTATAGGTGGGCAAACCGTCGGTTTTGATGAGGATCTGATCGTCTAATTCGCTGTTATCCACAGTGATCTCGCCGTAAACTTCATCCTGGAAGGTGGTGGTGCCGGTGGTGGGCACTTTCTGACGAATTACGTAAGGGATGCCGGCGGCCAATTTTTCTTCCACTTCTTCTTTAGAAAGATTGCGGCAATGGCCGTCATATTTATGGGGCACTTTGGAAATGGAATGGATCAGTTTCAATTCTTCCAGCCGTCCTTTATCGCAGAAGCAATAGTAAGCGTGGCCGGATTCCACCAATTGCTTGGCGTATTCCAAATAGCAACCTTGCCGTTCGCTCTGGATATAGGGACCGTAATCACCGCCCACATCGGGGCCTTCATCCCAATGCATCCCGGTTTCTTTCATCGTGCGATAAATAATATCTACAGCGCCTTCCACATAACGCTCCTGATCGGTATCTTCAATCCGCAGAATGAACTTGCCGTTATTCTGGCGGGCAATCAGATAGGTATAAAGGGCGGTACGCAGGTTGCCTACGTGCATATAGCCGGTGGGGCTGGGCGCAAATCTGGTTCTAACTGTCATTGTTTTACTCCTTAATGCAACATTATGCCATTTTATTTTTACTAACTAATATAATATTATTTAATTTTTCAGTTGTCAAGTGGTTTTATTTGTGTTATGATATTCTATATCATAATGGATAAATCTGTTCCAGCGAGGTTTTAAAAATGGAAAAAACGATTTTCAGTGGAATTCAACCCAGTGGTGTTATCACTCTGGGCAACTATATCGGCGCAGTTCGTAACTGGAGCAAAGTGAGCGATCAGGGGAAGGGGATTTTCTCGGTGGTGGATCTGCACGCCATTACCGTGCGCCAAGATCCCAAAGAATTGCATGAGCGGATCCTTTCAACTTTGGCTATGATTATCGCCAGCGGCGTGGATCCTGAAAAGAATCTGATTTTTATTCAAAGCCACGTGCCTCAGCATTGCGAACTTTCCTGGATCTTGAATTGCTATACAATGTTCGGCGAACTTTCCCGGATGACCCAGTTTAAGGATAAATCCCGTCGGTATGCGGATAATATCAACGCCGGTCTTTTTGATTACCCGGTTTTGATGGCGGCGGATATCTTGCTTTATAACACTGATCTGGTGCCGGTGGGCGTGGATCAGAAACAGCATCTGGAATTGGCCCGGAACATCGCCAACCGAATGAACGGGATCTTCCCCGATCTGTTCACCGTTCCCGAAGGATATATTCCCTCAGTGGGCGCCAAGGTGATGTCTTTGACCCAGCCGGATAAGAAAATGAGCAAATCCGATCCCAACCCCAAAAGTTATATCAGCGTGATCGATGAACCGGCTAAAATTATGAAGAAGTTCAAGAGCGCCGTTACCGATTCCGAAAACCGTATCGCCTTTGAAGAAGGGCGGGACGGGATGAATAACCTGCTGACGATTTACAGTGCTATGACCGGTGAGAGCATTGAGGACGCTGTGAACCGCTTTGCCGGCCAGGGTTATGGCACCCTGAAGGTGGCGGTTGCAGAAGCGGTCATTGCGGAACTGACCCCCTTGCAGGAAGAATATCATCGGCTGATGGCGGATCCCGGTTATCTGAAAGAGGTTTATACCCGCAGTGCCCGGGAGGCTCAGGCCATTGCTGAAAAGACTCTGGCAAAAGTACACAAGCGGATCGGTTTTGTCGGCCGCTGATCGAGGTGTTGTTTCTATGACCAAATTTGATTATCTGATCATCGGCTGCGCCTGGCTTTTGGCTGCGCTGATCAGTTTTCTCTGCACGCCTTTAGCAAAGAAGGTGGCCCATAAAATCGGGGCCATCGATGTGCCCAAGGATGCCCGGCGGATGCACAAAAAACCGATCCCCCGGCTGGGTGGACTAGCCATTTTTATGGGTTTTTTCGTGAGCACTATGGTGTTCACTTTCAACTTTATTTCTCTGCCGATCTATGGGATGTTGCTGGGCGCAACAGTGATCGTTGCCCTGGGGATGGCCGATGATGTTTTGGCATTGAAGGCCAGATGGAAATTTATTTTCCAGATGGTGGCGGTGGCCTTCCCGGTGGCCTGCGGGATCCGCATAGAGCGGGTGCCGGATTTCTTTGGGAAAGGCTCTTATATTGAACTGCCATTGATCTGGCAGATCGTTGTGAGCATTATTTGGCTGTTAGCCATCCTGAATGCGGTGAATATTATTGATGGGCTGGATGGATTGGCCTGCGGCGTTTCCTCGATTATGACCTTGAGCGTGGCGGGAATTCTGATTTTGTTGGAAGCCCCTCAAGTGGCCATCATTGCGGCGGCTTTGGCCGGCGCCTGTATGGGCTTTCTGCCCTTCAACTTTAACCCGGCCAAGCTCTTTATGGGCGATACAGGCTCTATGTTTATCGGCTTTACGTTAGCCTGCCTTTCTACCATCGGCTTATTCAAGGCCTACGCCATTGTGGCATTTTTCGTGCCGATGCTGATCTTTTTGCTCCCGATTTTCGATCTGCTCTTTGCAGCGGTGCGCCGGATCCTAACCGGCCATTCTCCGATGCAGGCGGATAAAAACCATCTGCACCATAAATTGATTGCCATCGGCTTTTCTCAAAAGCAGGCGGTTTTGATCCTATACGGTGTGGCGATGCTTTTAGGGCTTTGCTCTGTTTTGATAACGGCGGATAGCATTATCAAGGCTCTGATCGTAATTGGAGCAGCCTTTATTGTTATTTTGCTGGGTGCGTTGATTTTATATCGGCGGGAAAAGAAGGCAGAAAAAGAGGAGGATTCTTCGAATGAGTAAGATCAAAGTAATGTCGATGTTCGGAACCCGGCCCGAGGCCATCAAGATGGTCCCGGTGGTGAAAGCATTGGAACAGCAACCGGAAATTGAAAGTATTGTTTGCCTTTCTGGCCAGCATCGAGAAATGCTTCAGCAGGTTCTGGATGCGTTTCAAGTGGAAGATGATTTCAATTTAAATATTATGAAGCCCCGCCAGACGATAACCACCATCACTTCCAGCATCATCGAGGGGCTGGAACAATTATTTAAGGAAGAAAAACCGGATCTGTTGCTGGTGCACGGCGATACCACCACCGCCTTTGCCGGCGCTTTGGCCGGCTTTTATGCGGGCGTGCCGGTGGGACACGTGGAAGCGGGCCTGCGGAGCTTTGATAAAACTTCTCCTTTCCCGGAAGAAATGAACCGTTGCCTGATCTCCCGGATCGCCGATCTGCATTTTGCGCCCACAACCGCAAACCGGGAAAATCTGGAAAACGAAAAAACAGTCGGCAAGGTCTATGTAACCGGAAATACGGTTATTGACGCTTTGAAGATGACCGTTTCTTCTAATTATGTATATCGGGATGCGGATCTGCAAAAATTAGATCTGGATCAAGGCCGGTTGGTGTTGGTAACAGCCCATCGGCGAGAGAATCTGGGGCAACCCTTGCGCCAGATCTGCAACGCCATCCGGCAGATGGTGGAGCAAAACGAGGATGTGCAGGTGGTTTATCCGATGCATCTGAACCCCGCTGTTCGGGAAGCGGCCCGGGAAATTTTGGGCGGCCTGGATCGGGTGCACCTGATCGAGCCTTTGGATGTTTTTGATATGCACAACCTCATGTCCCGTTGCTATATGGTGATGACCGATAGCGGCGGATTGCAGGAAGAAGCCCCCGCTTTGGGCAAGCCGGTGTTGGTATTAAGAACCGAAACAGAGCGGCCCGAGGCTGTGGCCTATGGAACGGTGAAGATGGCCGGCGTGGAAACCGATGTGATTTTGAAAATGGCTAATGAACTGTTGCGGGATCCCGAAACTTATGCCAAGATGGCCCATGCTGTAAACCCTTATGGAGATGGCAAAGCGGCCGATCGGATTGCCGCCGCAATTCTGAACCATTTTGGAAAGGGCGAACTGGCGGAAGAATTTTCTGTTTAAAAAAATCGTAAATTTTTTAAAATTCCTATTGAAATCTGCGAAAAAAAGTGTAAAATTGTAAAGTGGTTTTTTTGATTGAATCTATTTGAGAGAAGGGGTTTCTATGACGAACAAAGAAAGAAGAGACGGAACGATTTCCAGAGGGATCCGTTGTGCCATCATCCGTGAGGGCGATAACTTGGCTGAGATTGTGGCAACCAGCGTGCTGGAAGCCGCCGAATATGAAGGATTTGAACTGCGAGATCGGGATGTGATCTCTATGACCGAATCCATCGTGGCCCGGTCCCAAGGGAACTATGCTTCCGTGGATGCTATTGCAGAGGATGTCCGCAATAAACTGGGCGGCGAAACTGTGGGTGTGATTTTCCCCATCCTTTCCCGGAACCGTTTTGCAATTTGCCTGCGGGGAATTGCACGCGGCGCCAAAAAAATTGTGTTGATGCTCAGTTATCCTTCCGATGAGGTGGGGAACTGCTTGGTTAGCCTGGATAAGGTGGATGAAGCCGGCGTGAACCCCTATTCTGACGTGCTTTCTTTAGAGCGCTATCGGGAACTCTTTGGCGAAAATAAACATGAATTCACCGGCGTGGATTATGTGCAGTATTATGGGGACCTGATCCGGGAAGAGGGCGCTGAGGTTGAGATCATCTTTGCTAACCAGCCTAAGGCGATCCTGCCCTATGCAGATCATATTCTGAACTGCGATATCCATACCCGTGCCCGCACCAAGCGGATCTTGCTGGCGGCAGGCGCAAAAGCGGTTTGCGGTTTGGATGATATTCTCAATGCTCCTGTAAACGGAAGTGGTTGCAATGAAAAATATGGTCTTTTGGGGTCTAACAAGTCCACGGAGAATTCTGTGAAACTCTTCCCCCGTGAATGTAAGGATCTGGTTCTGGACGTGCAAAAACGGATTCTGGATGCCACCGGCAAGCACGTGGAGGTTATGGTCTATGGCGACGGTGCCTTTAAAGATCCTCAAGGTAAGATCTGGGAACTGGCTGATCCTGTTGTTTCCCCTGCCTTCACCGATGGCCTGATCGGCACCCCCAATGAACTGAAACTGAAATATCTGGCCGATAACGATTTTAAAGATCTTTCCGGCGAGGAACTGAAGGCTGCCATCGCAGAAAGTATCCGGGCGAAACAGGATAACTTGGTAGGCAATATGGCTTCTCAGGGCACTACTCCCCGTCAGTTGACCGACTTGATCGGCTCTCTTTGCGATCTCACCAGCGGCTCCGGCGATAAGGGTACCCCTGTGGTTTTGGTTCAGGGTTATTTCGATAACTACACCAACTAATGCTTTTTATACGGTACAGAATTTTTCTGCGCAGTATTTGACACTTAATATATTATAGGAGGAAATATGTATGGATTCCAATAAACGTCCCGAAACAATGGAGCGGATCACAAATTTTGAACTGGCCAATCGGTTTATTGAAGAACAGATTGCAGCTATTCGTGCTCAAGTCGGCGATAAAAAGGTGTTACTGGCTCTTTCCGGCGGTGTGGATAGTTCTGTGGTTGCCGCCCTGTTGATCAAGGCTATTGGCAAACAACTGGTTTGCGTACATGTGAACCACGGCCTGATGCGGAAAGGCGAAAGCGAACAGGTGATTGAGGTCTTCGGTAAGGCAATGGATGCCAACCTGATCTATGTGGATGCCACCGATCGTTTCTTGGATCTGCTGGCCGGCGTGGCCGAACCCGAAAAGAAACGGAAGATCATCGGCGGCGAGTTTATTAAAGTATTTGATGAAGAAGCCTCCAAATTGGAGGGCATTTCCTTCTTGGCTCAGGGCACCATCTACCCTGATATTCTGGAAAGCATTAAGCAGGCTGAAGGTAAAAAGGCCGTTAAATCCCATCATAACGTGGGCGGTCTGCCGGAAGAAATGGAATTTGAACTGGTGGAACCCATCAAACTGCTGTTTAAGGACGAAGTTCGGGTCGTGGGCGAGGCTTTGGGCCTGCCCCACGCAATGGTATATCGTCAGCCCTTCCCGGGCCCCGGCTTGGGTGTTCGTTGCTTGGGCGCTATCACCCGGGATCGCTTACACGCTCTGCGTGAGGCAGATGCCATCCTGCGGGAAGAATTCGATAAAAACGGCCTGGCTGAAAAGGTTTGGCAGTATTTCATCATCGTGCCCGACACGAAGAGCGTTGGCGTGAAGGACGAGAGCCGCTACGAAGGCTGGCCTGCCATCATTCGTGCCGTTAACACCACCGATGCGATGTCTGCCACCATCGAAGAAATCCCCTATGCGGTGCTCCATAAGATCACCGCTCGGATTACTAATGAAGTGGAAGGCGTCAACCGTGTGCTCTACGATCTGAC
>JAZNEH010000013.1:0-1899 GCA_045588515.1 Eubacteriales bacterium | reverse complement strand
GGATTCGGGTTATTTGCTCTACCCTAAGGTACAAAGTAGTTTTGAGATACAGATTTTTCGTTCAGGCGCAACGACAAAAATCCCGCAATGCTGACGCATTACGGGATTTTTTCATTGTGTTTGGGCGGAAAAGATGCTCTCAAAACCGATTCTTCCTTGCGAAGGGTCGCCCTTGCGGAGGTCTTTTTCTATGCACTTTAGAACAAGCCGGTGATCTTTCCGTTTTCGTCCACATCGATCCGCTCAGCGGCGGGAACTTTGGGCAAGCCCGGCATGGTCATAATATCGCCGGTTAAAACGACGATAAAGCCAGCGCCGGCGGAAACTTTAATGTTCTTAATGGTAACGGTAAAGTCTTCAGGTGCCCCCAGCTTTGTGGGATCATCGGAGAAACTGTATTGGGTTTTTGCTACGCAGATGGGCATTTTATCAAATCCCAAGGCAGTCAGTTGATCGACTTGTTTTTTTGCGGCAGGTAAAAGAGTGATACCGTTACCGCCGTATACTTTTTTTACGATGGCTTCGATCTTATCTTCGATGGTGCCGTCTAATTCATAGGAGAAGGTGAAATCGCCCTGTTCCTCTTCACAAAGCCGTACAACTTCTTTTGCCAGTTCTTCGCCGCCCTTGCCGCCATCGGCCCAAACAGTGGAAAGAACGGTATTTACGCCTAATGCACGGCATTTCTCGATAATAAACTCAATTTCTTTGTCAGTGTCGGTGGGGAAGCGATTAACAGCCACAACGCAAGGAAGTTTATAAACGTTCTTGATATTGGAAACGTGGCGGAGTAGATTGGGGATGCCCTTTTCCAAAGCTTCCAAGTTTTCTTCATTCAAAGCCGTCTTCGGCAAACCACCGTGCATTTTCAACGCACGAACAGTAGCGACCATAACAACGGCATCTGGGGTTAGGCCGGCCATCCGGCATTTGATGTCCAGGAACTTTTCAGCGCCCAGATCAGCGCCAAAGCCAGCCTCGGTAATGGCGTAATCGCCCATTTTCAATGCCATTTTTGTGGCAATTACTGAATTACAGCCGTGAGCGATGTTAGCAAAGGGCCCGCCGTGCACAAAGGCAGGGGTGCCTTCCAGAGTCTGTACTAAGTTGGGGCGAATTGCATCTTTCAACAGTGCTGTCATAGCACCGGCTGCCTTTAACTGACCGCAGGTGACCAGTTGATCATCATAGGTATAGCCAACGATGATGCGGGAAAGACGTTCTTTTAGATCGGTGATGGAACTGGATAGGCAAAGAACCGCCATAATTTCGGAAGCAACCGTGATATCAAAGCCATCTTCGCGGGGCGTTCCGTTAACCTTTCCGCCCAAGCCGTCTACTACGAACCGCAGTTGACGGTCGTTCATATCCACGCAACGTTTCCAAGTGATCTTGCGAACATCGATGCCAAGGGAATTGCCTTGCAGAATATGGTTATCCAGCATAGCGGCCAAAAGGTTGTTAGCCGCACCGATAGCGTGGAAATCACCGGTAAAATGCAGGTTGATATCTTCCATGGGTACAACCTGGGCGTAACCGCCGCCGGCGGCGCCGCCCTTAATGCCGAATACAGGGCCCAGAGAAGGCTCCCGCAGGGCTACGGTTACGTCTTTACCAATTCGTTTTAAACCGTCTGCAAGACCGATGGTTGTGGTAGTTTTTCCTTCACCAGCCGGTGTGGGGGTGATGGCAGTAACCAAAACCAGTTTTCCGTCCTTGCGTTCCGTTTCTTTCAAAAGGGCAAGATCGATCTTTGCTTTATATTTCCCATAAAGATCAATATATTTTTCGTCAACATGGGCTGCTGCAGCGATCTCTTGGATCGGCCGCATTTGACAGCTTTGCGCAATCTCAATATCGGTTTTATAACTCATCGTTCAAGCCTCCAAAATTACTTCT
>JAZNEH010000012.1:0-11754 GCA_045588515.1 Eubacteriales bacterium | reverse complement strand
GGAAGGGGAGGTTCCAAGCGAATTCCGCTTTACCCAGCAGAACCGGCTCCACCATCAGTAAAATAGTGGCGATCATCTGGGTGACGGTTTTGGCCTTGCCCCACCATCCGGCGGCAATCACTTTGCCTGCACTACTGGCGGCGATCAGCCGGATGGATGTAACCATCAGTTCCCGGGCGATGATGATAATGGTAATTACCGGATGCACCAGCCCCATATGTTGGAGCAGGATCAGAGCAGAGATCACCAGCATTTTATCGGCCAAGGGATCCAGAAATTTGCCGAAGTTCGTCACTTGGTTCCATTTCCGGGCCAAATGTCCGTCGATGGCATCGGTGGCCGATGCAATGGCATAAACGGCGGCGCCGATCAACGTGCCATAGGGGAAGGGAACCAGCAGTATCACTGCCACAAATACCGGGATCATACAAACCCGGAGCAGGGTTAGTTTGTTGGGTAAATTCATTTTATTTCTCCTTTGCAGACCCAATCAGGTCGAAATCTAACGTATCTTCCAGCGTTACGTCGATGAAATCTCCAACCGCAACACTGCCGGCGGCGGTGAAGAAGATTTTTCCGTCGATATCCGGGGCCTCGGCATAACTGCGGCCATACCAACACTCCCCGAACCGATCGAATCCTTCCACCAAAACGGGGATGGTTTTGCCCAACAGGGCGGCTTGCTTTTCTTCCACGATCTCCGATTGGATGGTTTCCAGAACGTCTTTCCGGCGTTCTTTCACTTCTTCGGGGATTTGATCGGGCATCTCATAGGCGGGGGTTCCTTCTTCTCGGGAATAGCAGAACACGCCTAATTTATCAAATTTTGCTTTGCGCACAAATTGGCAAAGGGCTTCGAAATCTTCGTTGGTTTCGCCGGGGAAGCCCACGATCAAAGTGGTGCGAAGGGCAACGTTGGGGATTTTCTGCCGCAGATCGGCTAAAAGGCGCAGTAAACTTTCTTCGTCGCCGGGCCGGTTCATCGCCTTGAGCACTTTGCCAACAGCGTGTTGGATCGGCATTTCAATATAGGGCAGAACCTTCGGCTCTGTTGCCATCAGGTCGATGAGTTCCGGGCTGATCTTATCGGGATAAAGATAAAGCAGGCGCAGCCATTTCAGATCCGGGATCTGAACAATTTTTCGGATCAAGCCGGGCAACCGGCGCTCGCCGTATCGATCAATGCCGTAGTTGGTGGTATCTTGGGCGATCAGGATCAGTTCCCGGGCTCCGTCTGCAACCAGTTTTTCCGCCTCCGCCAAAATGGCTTCCTCTGTCCGGCTCCGATAGGGGCCCCGGATGGCGGGAATACAGCAATAGGCGCAACGGTTGTTGCAACCGTCGGCAATTTTCAAATAGGCGGTGTATCGGGGGGAGGTTACGATGCGATCCCCTTCCAATTGCAGTTGATCGGTGCCATCGAAAAAGGCCGGGCGTTTCCCCGCCAGCACCTGCTCCACCGCTTCGGTGATCCGCTGAAAACTGCCTACGCCGAGAAATCCGTCTACTTCCGGCAGTTCTTGGGCGATTTCCGCTTGATAGCGTTCCGGCAGGCAGCCGGCCACCAAGATCTTTTCGATCTTTCCTTCTTTTTTTAGTTGGGCCACTTCGAAGATGGTTTCCAACGCCTCCTGCTTGGCATTTTCAATAAATCCGCAGGTGTTGATGACCGCCACTTGGATGTTTTCCAGATCCCCGGAAAGCTCCCAGCCCTTTTGATGGCAGGCGGCAATCATTTTCTCGGTATTGATGGTGTTCTTCTCACAACCCAATCCGATAAAACCGATTTTAATCATAATCTTCCTCAATTGATAGTGTACTGTTGATCTCTTCGAATCCAAATCCATAGCGTAAAAGGCCTTGCACGATCTTTTGGCGCATCTTGGGATCCTTGCGATCATAGCGGCGGTATTTGGTGTCCAAATACCATTGAACGGATTCAGTATAGTCGAATTCCAGATTTTCTACCGCCTCTTTGGCAAATTCCACCGGGATCCCTTTTTGGATCAATTCCGGCAGGATCCGCCGGGGCCCCCAATGCTTGCTTTCGGCAAACCGAAGGGTTAATTTTTCCGCTAAACGGCAATCGTCGATAAACCCACGCTCTTCCATATAAGCGCAAGCGGCCTCAGCCGGTGCCGGCTCGATGCCGAACCGCAGGAGTTTTTCATAAAGTTTTTTATGGCTCAGATCCCCATAGCCTAAATATTCAAAGGCCTTCTCTTTGGCGGGAATCAATTGGGCCGCCAAGGTCAGCGCCTCGATCTCCTCCTCGCCGAAGGGCATTCCCACTTCCAACTCCTGCTCTAAAAGCAGGGAGAAGGGGATGCTCATAAAAAATTCGCCGTCCAGATAGAGATCCCGCTTGCCCGGGGTTTCCGGGTTTAATAAAATCCCGGTGATAATGGACTTATTCGAAGTCATCAGCCGAAACGTCTAAAGAAACAGCAGGTGCGGCGGACTTGGGCGCCTCTTCCGCAGCGGCGGCCTTTGCGGGCGCCTTTTTCTTGGTGGCCTTGCTGTCCATTTCCCGCAAGGTGTCAAAATTGGCCCGGATCTCTGCCTCTAATTCGGCATAGATATCGGGATTTCCCCGCAGGAAGGCTTTGGCGTTATCTCGGCCTTGACCGATGCGTTCTTCTTTATAGGAGAACCAGGCACCGCTCTTTTTCACCAATTTCAGTTTTTCGCCCAGGTCTAAAAGTTCTCCTTCCTTGGAGATGCCTTCGCCATACATAATATCAAAGTTTGCCAGTTTGAAGGGAGGCGCAACCTTGTTTTTAACAATCTTGCATTTCACAGCGTTGCCCACCACTTCGGTGCCCACTTTCAAGGCTTCGGACTTCCGAACGTCGATCCGAACGGAGGAGTAGAACTTCAACGCATTACCGCCGGTGGTGGTTTCGGGATTGGCATACATCACGCCGATCTTCATCCGCAATTGGTTGATGAAAATGGCTACACAGTTGGTTTTTGCCAGAACACCGGTCAGTTTCCGAAGGGCTTGGCTCATTAAACGGGCCTGCAGACCCACGTGGGAATCGCCCATTTCGCCCTCAATTTCTGTGCGGGGAACCAAAGCGGCATCAGAGTTCACTACGACTAAGTCGATGGCTCCGGAGCGAACCAATTGCTCTGTGATCTCTAAGGCTTGCTCGCCGTGATCCGGCTGAGAAACCAAAAGATTATCCACATCCACGCCGAGCGCTTCTGCATAATCAGGATCCAAAGCGTGTTCTGCATCAATAAACGCAACGGTCCCGCCTTGCTTCTGGGCTTCCGCCGCAATGTGCAGGGCAACCGTGGTTTTACCGGATGATTCCGGCCCGTAGATCTCAATGATCCGCCCCTTGGGAACGCCGCCGATTCCTAACGCCAGATCCAATGAAAGGGAGCCGGTGGGAATTACTTCGATATTCATATGCTGATTATCGCCCAACTTCATAACCGCCCCTTGGCCGAACTGCTTTTCGATCTGCTCCAGGGCTTTCGCCAGCGCTTCCTGTTTATCTTTTACTGCCATTTCAGTATCTCTCCTTTTAGATATCCTTTTATAGAGTAATTATATAATAAAATGATGCGGAAAGCAATAAGAAAAATTGATTTACTTGGAATTACAAAAGAAAAAACGAATCGATATTTTAAGCAAAAAACCAACTGCCGAATCCTTCCTCTGATAACGGCGCAAAAGTACAATTTAATTGTACTTTTGGTTGATAAACTGTTGGCAGAAGAAAGAGAATAATGGGCCTTTTCAAGAAAAAGGCACAATTTATTTGTACGTTTAAATAATTAAGTGTTTTTGCGGAAAAAGCAAATTTCAATGATACGTTTAATCGATCAAGCCATGATATCTCCGTACTAAAAGCACAATTTAATTGTACTTTTAGCCGATTGAGTGATGATTTTTGCGAAAAAGTACAATTTAATTGTACTTTCAATGGAGTAAATACATCTTTTGCAAGAAAAGCACAATTTAATTGTACTTTTAGCCGATTCAGCGGTGATATTTCTGAAAAAGGTACAATTTAATTGTACTATTGGCCGATTGAATGATGATATTTCTGCAAAAGGTACAATCGATTATACAATGATGTTTTGCGAGAAAGGAGAAGTGTGGCTGGCGGAAATGGGGGGGTGATATGAAATATTTACTTGCAAGACAGGAGAGGTGTATGGTATTATAAGAACAGGAGGGGATCTATATGAGAAATAAGGTTTTCGGCCGGCGATTACGGCAGTTGCGATGTGCCAAAAAGATTTCGGCGCCGCAGATGAGCAAGGAGTTGGGAATGGCGAAAAATTACGTCTATAACATTGAGCGCGGATATGCCTATCCCTCTATGACTCAATTTTTTGCAATTTGCGAATATTTCGATTTGGAGCCCAAAGAATTTTTTGATTGGGAATTGTAATAAAAAAGCCTTCCGAAGGAGTTTTCCTCGGAAGGCTTTTTTGTGCCTTAAGTCGCCAGAAACAGGCAGCCGCTCGTGAGTGGCTGCCTGTAATAGTAATGCGGTGCCAAATTTTCGGGGCCTCTTACAGAGGCTAAGTCAGTAATTGCCCTTTCTAGGGGCTGGGGAAACCACCGGTTTACTGGTGGTTATGATTATTGAAATTTATCCAGCGCCGTTTTTGTTGAGCGCAAGACATCCAATATAATCTTCAACTGCTTTTCGTCGCAAGAATCCAGGAGTTGCAAAATTTCAGATGTGGCGTGCTGGCGGCCGAAGTAAGCGTCGTTTAAGAGATCGTCTGTTTGAACTTCCAGACACTTTGCCAATTGGACTAACACCGGCAAACTGAGTTTTGTGTTGCCGGTTTCAATATGGCTCATATGCGTGGTAGAAATTCCGATGATTTCGGCAAGTTGCTCCTGGGAGAGTTGCCGGGCCTTTCTGTATTTTCTGATTCGTTGTCCGATTTTATAATAATCCATAAAAAACCGCCTATACAATTAATTTATACTTGTATTTTATAGATAGTTGTGTTATTATAAAATAAACTGTATAGGCTATATTATGCCTATATAATTAAAAAATGGAGGATTATTAAAAATGAAATGTGAAAAATGCGGAACAGAATACGAAGGAAACTACTGTCCCCAAGGTTGCAATGCACCGATTCCGGCAAAAAAGAAAAAGTCAATTTTTAAGAAATGGTGGTTTTGGACGATTATTGCGCTTGTATTGATTGTTGTTGTGGCAGGAGGAAGCGGATCTGATGAGCCGGTTTCCGATGAAGGCGGCGCACAAACAGAAGCTGTATCCGGGAACGAAACCGGAGAAAAGGGGTCGGAAGATAAAGGGAATGTTTATAACGTTGGAGATACAGTAAATGCCAACGGCTTAAAAATTCTTTACGTATCAGCAGAAAAGTGGGAGGGTTATAACGAATATTCCGCTCCTTCTGAAGGCAATATGGTGGTAAGGATCAAGATTTCGGCAGAAAACACCGCTTCAAGTGATCGGTATATTTCCAGTTTGGATTTTGAATGTTATGCAGACGGTACGAAAGTGGAAGATTATTATTATGCTGATATCTTCACCGGAGGAGAACTTTCGAAAGGGAGAAAGGCCGAAGGGTATCTGTACTTTGAAGTTCCTGTCAATGCTAAGGATATCGAAGTAGAGTATGAAACAAGTTTTTGGACCGACAAAAAAGCTATTTTCAAAGTGGTTCTTTAAATTGAAAACGCCTCTCCGGAAGGAGAGGCGTTCTTCTTTATAATTTCACAGTAGCGGTGCCGTCTTCGTTGTAGGTGATGCGGTCGCCGGAGCCGGCCATAGCATCAACATACTCAAAATAGGATTCTTTTGAGGGGAAGAGGGGCTCAAAGTTTTCTTTGATCTCCTTCGCCCGTGCGGCTTGATCCTTCAAAAGAAGATGGAGCATCATCAGTTGGAATTGGGCAGAGCCAATGCAGGCCAAATCGGGGTTTGCAATATAATAGTCATCGCCGTGCCCCTTACCGATGGCCCCGGGGGCATAGGGGTGAACTACCGGCATAATGCAGGAGATATCGCCCATATCGGTGCTACCGGAGCCGATGATCTCATTACGGCTGAAGGGGAAGGCCATGGCCTTAGCGGCATCGCAAGCCAGATCCATCATAGCATCGCTATTTAAAAGAGGCGCATAGCCGGGGGTATCTTGGATATCCACATTGGTATCGATGGAAAGGGCGGCGCCGCAAAGGGCTTGGTTGATTTTTTTACTGGCGGCCTTAATTCCTTCAAAAGTTTTGCCCCGTACATAACTTTCCATAACCACCCGGTCGGGGATTGCATTAACAGCGCCTCCGCCTTGAGTAATGATGGGGTGGAAGCGGATAATATCCGATTCCTTGAAGGTTTCTCTTACGGCGTTGGCGGCGCTCAGGCCTTGGCTGGCGGCATAAAGGGCATTGCGCCCGTTCCACGGGGCACCGCCGGCGTGGGCAGAAACGCCCTTATAGATCATCCGCTTGGCCAAGCAGCCTACAGAGCCTTTGCGAACCGTAAATTCCTCGCCGCCTGTGGTGTGGACCATCAAGGCCAGATCCACGCCGTCGAAATATCCGCGATAGAGGAATTCCGGCTTTCCGCCCAGGTAATGGATCACGCCTTTTTCCATCAGTTCCGAGCGGTATTCGATTTCAATCATCTCTTCGGCGGGAACAGCGCAAAGGCGGATCCGGCCGGAAAGCCCTTCCAGCATACCGGGCTCTTTTAAAGCAGCGGCGATCCCCAAAAGGGCGGCGGCCTGAGCGGCGTGGCCGCAGCAATGCACCGCCCCGGTTTCCGGATCCGCATCGGGATGTTCGGCGCAAAGCAAAGAATCCAGTTCGCCCATTACCAGCACTTCGGGGCCGGGCTTGGATCTCTATGGATCGGTTTATGGAGTATATCCGCCAGATGGCCCTTTGCCGGATGAATACCTTCCAGTTCCATTTTATGGAAGATCCCGGCTGTACTGTGCAGGTGGATTGTCTGCCCAATATGGTGGGCTTTCCCCGGGGCGGAGGGAACTGTAAATATACCAAGGCGGAAGTGAGGGAGATGATCGCCTACGCTGCCGAACTGGGCATTACCGTGACTCCCTTTGTGGAGGTTCTTTCCCACGTGCGGGAACTGGCATTGGAGGCGGGCATTGCCTGCCCGGGCGATAAGATCGGGAATATGTACGACGTTTGCCTGGGTCAGGAGAAAACTTTTGAAGTGATCGAAATGGTGCTGAAAGAAGTTGCTGAACTGTTCCTCTATGGCATCAATCGTGTCAACCGGATCGTGAATAAGTTGGGCAAGGTGATGATGTGGAATGCGGATATCCAGCCCGCCCACCTGCCGGAGGAACTGGATCGCAATATCATTATCCATTATTATCGGGAGAATAACGGCTTGGGCCGTGAACGGATCTATAACTTGAATATGAACGGGTATATGGAAGAAGGCTTCAGCCTGATCAACTCCTTCTATCCCGAAACTTATATGGACTACGGCAACTATATGAAGATCGAAAATCTGGTGGGCTGGACCCCCTATAACCGCCCTTGGTCAAAAAGGGCAATGAGGCCCGGGTGCCCGGCGGTTGTTGCTGTGCTTGGAAAGACTATGAGCATTATTACCGCACCATCCCTGCCGCCATTGTGCTGTTTGCCGATCGGCTCTGGAATGCAGAGGGCGATCCCGTTGTTTACGACGATGCTTACGGTCGGATGATGACCCGGGTGCTGTTTGATGGAAAGTTGCCTTTGGATCTGAACGTGTTTGCCGCCATGGGCGAGGTATTGCCGCCCCGGGGCGGTAAAAAGCAGGCGGATCGTACCCACGAGATTTTGTTCCCCAGCCGGATCACGGCAGATCTTGAGGAACTAGAGCGGATCCGCAGAGAACTGGCGGTAATTTCTGCCGAAGGCCACGCCTTGGCAGGGTTTTATCTGGAAGTTGCCGAGGAAGCCATCAAGGCAGTGGAGAATCGGGAAGAATACAAGGACCCTTCCGTTTTTAATCTTCGGTTTCAGCGTGTTCGGCAAGCAGATAGGTGCCGAATCGATAAATGGCGTTGGCGGCCAGCGCACGGTCGATGGGATATTCGGATGCATAAAAGGTATACTGATAGTTCCCGTCGCCGGTAACCAGATTATAATCCCGGCAGAAAACCGTTGCCCGCACGATCTCTTCGGAAATATGCGGATAAAGTTTCTTCATCGCCTGCACCGAGGATTCATTGGGTGTGGTATCAATGCCGAAATGGGCAGCGGCCCGGGTGATCAGCAGGCAGGCCTGGCCCACGCTCACGCCTTGATCCAAGTCTGTTGGGAAAAAGCCGTCATTGGCCAAAATTCCAGCTTCATAGGCCCAATAGCGGGCATCCCGGAATTTTCGGGGGGCTGTGAAGGGCGGGTTAGGACCGTTGGCCTCCGGCTGGCCGGCAAATCGATAGAGCACATCCAGAAGTTCGGCGGTGGTGCAACGGTTATAGAGCCCAAAATTATTTTTTGATTTGGGCGCCATCAACTCATTTTTTAAAACATAGTAGATGGCCGCCTGATTCATAATGCCCACATCCAGATATTGGGTAGTGGGATCTTCCAGCACTTCTGTGCTGGTTTCCAAGCCATAGGCAAAGGCATAATAATCGTTATTCAAAAGTTCAGTGCTGATCTTGAACTTTTTGTTCACAGCATCATAGAGCCGCCCTGCCCGTTCCCGGGTTTCAGCGGTTTTATTATCATATTGGAAATAGGCCTGAGAAGAATCATAGCGCAGGCCTTCTGCAATGAAACTACCATCGGCCAAAACCGCCACGTGATCCACGTTATCGGCCAAAATATCTTGGCCGGCCAACAGGCGGGAATCATAGGTGAAGCCGAAAAGATTTAAAACGGTGGGTAAAATATCGATGGTGGAGCAATAGTTGCTCACCCGCACCGGCTCCATATTGGGAACATAACAAATGAAACTGTTTTTTTGTTTATCGAAAATATTTTTAATGGGCCGGCCGGAAAGTTCTGCATATTCTTCATCGGTCAGGCCATAGGGATAATGGTCGGTGGTGAGGATGATGGCAGTGCGGTCGGCAATGCCGGCTTGTTCCAGCCGTTCCATCAGATAGGTCAGGGCTATTTCCAGTTCCAGGTTGCAGGCAATATAGGCCTTTACCGCTTTGGAATAGTTCAGATGCTGCACCTTTTCCCAGTTCTTGGCGCTCATCTTATTTTCCAGATTATATTGATAGTGGCCGCTGAAGGTCATATAGTAGGCAACGAACTGTTCGCCGCTATTGATATATTCATCCACAGAAGCCATCATCATATCGTGGTCGGAAGAGGGCCAGGTTACTTCAATATCCAGCCCACTGTTGCCGGCCTTGAAATCATAACCCATATTCGTATGGGTATAGTTGCGATGATAAAAATCCGCCACATAGTTATGATAGGCCTTAGCCAATCCCCCTTGGCTTTTGAAAAGATTGCCATAGCAATAGGGGAGATAGTGGGTGGCAGAAAGGCCAAAACTGGAATTGGTTTTTCCCCGGGAAAGATCCGGCAAAAGGCCCATACAAAAGGCATATTCCCCATTGGTGGTGGTATTGGGGAACCCGGCATAGAAGTTTTCAAAAATAAACCCGCTATTAGCCAGTTTATAAAGGGTGGGGGTTAGTTCGGGATCGATAAATTCTGGGCAGAACGCTTCGGCGCAAAGGGCAATCAGATTATAGCCTTCGCAAAGGCCGGTATATTGGTTCTTTTTGGAAACCGGCATATTGGAAAGGGCGGCGGTAAGGCTCTTTAATTTTTTGCTTTCTGCCGTTTTATGGAGCGCATTGAAATCCAAGGCGGGATCCACTTGATCTTCACTGCCATAGACCGCATCGGAAAGGGGTTCTTTGAAGATTTTTTCCTTTTCGGGGAACAGGCTCCAGCGGATTTCCTGCACCATTGTGATGCCCAGCCCGAAATTGCTGGTGCTCACGTCGGTGGAGGTTGCAGAACTATTGAAAAGGTTAAAAAGAGAGGGGGAACCGGAGAAAAAGAGGAACATCACGCCCAACGTCAAGGATAAGATCCCGGCAGAACAGCCCAAGGGGATCCAAATCCGCCAGCCCGCAGGCCGGCTGAACCGGGCCCGCTGCCAGATGCCCAAAGCGCATAGAAGCGCAAAGGGGAGCAACAGCAAAAGGATCATCCCAAAGGCAGAGCGGATCCCCTCCATAGTCTGGCCTGCAAAATTGGTGACCGCCTGGCCGCCCATCTTAACGGCGGAAAGCGGCGCAAATCCTTTGAAGATCTCATAATAGACCAACTGAATCTCATAAACCAGCGTAACCAAAAAGGCCATTAGATAATGCAAAACCAAATTCACCTTTTGCGGGAAGGCGTTGGCTAAAAAAGAAAAGAAAAAGCCAAGCCCCAGAGCAAAGGCTAAGATCCACCCGGTGTTCCATGAAAGAGATCGATATGCAAAGAGATGCAAAATAATCTCTAAATAGCAAAAGAGCAGAGGGAAAAACAATATTTTGCCCTTCCTTAAAAAGGGAAGGGCTTTTTGGATCAGGGGGGTAATTCGCATCCAATCCTCCGAAAAATGTCGTTTGATGGTTTTATTATATAGGAAAATGTGTAAATAGACTGTAAATTATCATATTTTCGCAAAAAATGCGCCCAGTTCTTTTAAATAGCCGGCTTCATCTACCGGGAAGGCCAGGCCGTGGCCGGCTCCGGGAATCTTTACCAATTGTTTGCGGGCAGAGCAGGCGGCAAAGTTTTCTTCGCTCATTTCGCAGGGAACAAATTCGTCTGCATCCCCGTGGAAGAAGATTACCGGCAGAGTGCAGTTCTTCATAGCCTCCAAGGGGGAAGTTTCATCCGGATCAAAGCCTCCGAACAACCGGGCGCCCAGCCGAACAAATGAATAAAGCAGATCGGCGGGCAGGTGCATTTGTCGGATCACTTTTTTTATGATGGCTTTTGCGCTGGAATAGCCGCAATCGGCCAAAACGCCTTTCACTTGGGGAGGCAATGTTTCGGCGGCGGCCATCAGCACTGTGGCGGCCCCCATAGAAATGCCGGTGAGGATGATTTTGGCATTCGGGCCGAACTCTTTTTGCATCAGATCCAGCCAGGATAGGCAGTCTTTTCGCTCTTTTATGCCGAAGGTGATGATATGGCCTTGGCTATGGCCGCAAGCCCGTTGATCCACAATCAATGCGCTGTGCCCCAGGGCAAAACACCGCTGAACGCCGCCGCAAAGATCCCGTTCGGCGTTGCCCCGGTAGCCGTGGAACATCAGTTCGATGGGCGCATCAGGGGCATATTCATAATAACTTCCTTTTAAAAGCAACCCATCGAAGGATATGATAGATAATTCCCGGTGGGGTAAGGAACGGGTTTCTTTGATCCAGTGCTCCATTCGCCGGCGATAGGGTTCATAGATCTTTCCCGGCGGGATGGGGAATTCCGGCGGATTTTTCTCTGGCCGGCGGCTGGCATAAAAGGCCATCATAAAACAAATAAAAGAAATTACTAATATTAAAAAAATCAAACCGGCCAAGAGGCCGGTGATCCACCAAAGCATTCTTTTTCACCTCGAAAAGCAAGTATAGCACGGTTCGACAAAAATTGCAACTTGTTGTAAAATGAAATATGTTGCATTTATTGTGCAGTCGTCAATGATAGGTAACACTTTTCTCAAAAAAATATGATGAAGTATGAGATAGTAACGAATGGGGGTGTTTTGAGGAGCCGGAGGCGACGAAAAACACCCCCCATTC
>JAZNEH010000011.1:0-3676 GCA_045588515.1 Eubacteriales bacterium | reverse complement strand
ACGCTATAGCCCTTAGCGGCCAAGAAGGTATAAGCCATACCGCCGCCGATAATCAAGGTATCTGCCTTATTCAGAAGGTTTTCGATAACAGTGAGTTTATCGGCAACCTTTGCACCGCCCAAAACGGTTACGAAAGGACGGGCAGGAGCATCCACTGCGTTGCCCAGATATTCCAGTTCCTTGCCGATCAGGTAGCCGGCAACGGCTTCCTTCACGTGGGAAACAACGCCAACGGTGGAGCAATGGGCACGATGAGCAGTGCCGAAAGCATCGTTTACAAAGATATCAGCCAGAGCGCCCAGTTCTGCGCTGAGGGCTTCGCCGTTTTTGGTTTCTTCTGCACGATAGCGGGTGTTCTGCAGCAGAACAACGTCGCCATCCTTCATAGCGGCAACAGCAGCCTTAGCATTTTCGCCAACTACGTTATCATCAGCGGCAAAAACAACTTCCTTGCCCAATTTTTCGCTCAAGCGAACGGCAACGGGAGCCAAGCTACATTCGGGCTTGGGTTCGCCCTTGGGCTTGCCCATATGGGAGCAAAGAATAACCCGGGCGCCGTCTGCAATCAATTTCTTGATGGTGGGCAGAGCCGCATTGATACGGTTCTCATCGGTGATCACACCATTCTTCAGAGGCACATTGAAATCGCAACGAACCAAAACGTTCTTGCCTTTCACGTTAATGTCGTCAACAGTTTTCTTGTTGTAAGCCATAACACGATCTCCTTTATTGAAAAAATATTATTTACCAATGGATATCATATCATTATTTCAGGAATTTTGCAATCTTTCTTTTCTATTTTTTCCATTTTTTCTAATTATTATAAAAAATTCATAACTTAGTAGTGGAAATGTTGTGGATTTTATGATATAATACCTTCATTGACTATCGATAAGGAGCAATTTCCATGGGGTTATTTTCAAAATTATTCGGTTCCCATTCTGATCGGGAACTCAAACATATTCAGCCGTTGGTAGATCTGATCCTTTCCAAAGAGGATCATTATGCCGCTATGGGCGAAGAAGAACTGAAAAATCAAACCAATCTTTTAAAAGAGCGGTTAGCCAACGGCGAGACCGTTGACGATATCCTGCCCGACGCTTTCGCTGTGATGCGGGAGGCCGGCTGGCGGGTTTTGGGAATGAAACACTATCCCGTTCAATTGATCGGCGGCATTGTTTTGCATCAGGGCCGGATCGCCGAAATGAAAACCGGCGACGGTAAAACTCTGGTGGCAACCCTGCCCGCCTACCTGAACGCTCTCACCGGCGAAGGAGTGCACGTAGTTACCGTGAACGATTATCTGGCCCAGCGTGACAGCGAATGGATGGGCAAAGTTTATCGGTATCTGGGCCTGAAAGTGGGATTGGTGATCAACGGAATGAAGCCGGAAGAAAAGCGAGAGGCTTATGCGGCAGACATTACCTACGGAACCAACAACGAATTCGGCTTTGATTATCTGCGGGATAATATGGCGCTTTATAAAGCCAACCAGACCCAGCGAGGCCATGCGTTTGCCATCGTTGACGAAGTGGACTCCATCTTGATCGATGAGGCCAGAACTCCTTTGATTATCAGCGGTCAAGGCGCCCAATCTACTGAACTTTATCATCTGGCAGATCATTTCGTGAAAGGCTTACGCCCCTTTAAAGCTGTTCGCACCGACGAAAAGGCCGATTACGATAGTTACGCCAAAAGCGAATATGATGAAATTCTGATGGGCCGCTATCTAACAAAAGAACAGCACGCCGAATTAAAAAATGCCGATTATCTGATCGAAGAAAAGAGCAAAAACGTGACCCTGACCGCCAGCGGCATCGCCAAGGCGGAAGAATTTTTCCATTTGGAAAACCTGGCGGATCCCGGTAATATGGAAATCAGCCACCATATCAACCAAGCCCTGAAAGCCCGGGGCATTATGCATCGGGATATCGACTACGTGGTGAAAGAAGGGCAGGTTCTGATCGTAGACGAATTCACCGGCCGTATTATGTATGGGCGGCGCTACAATCAGGGTTTGCACCAGGCCATTGAAGCCAAAGAAAACGTGAAGGTGGAAAAAGAGAGTAAAACCTTAGCCTCCATCACGCTTCAGAACTATTTCCGGCTTTATAAAAAACTCTCCGGTATGACCGGTACCGCTTTGACCGAGGAAGATGAATTCCGCCATATCTATTCCTTAGATGTTGTTGAAATTCCCACCAACCGGCCCAATATCCGCATCGATCACCCGGACGTGGTGTTTAAAACCGAAAAAGGCAAGTTCTTAAACGTGATTCAGCAGATTGCGGAATGCCACGAAAAAGGTCAGCCGGTTCTGGTGGGCACCATCTCTATTGAAAAGAGTGAACTTCTGAGCAGTCTTTTGCGCAAGCAAGGCATCCCCCATCACGTGCTCAACGCTAAGCACCACGAAAAAGAAGCCCAGATCATTGCACAGGCCGGCCAGTTCGGCGCGGTGACCATCGCTACCAATATGGCGGGCCGCGGTACCGATATTATGCTGGGCGGAAATGCGGAATTTTTGGCTCAGGAAGAACTGCGGAAGAAGGGCTACGAAGAAGAAGTGATCTCCGATGCCACCGGCTATGCGGAAACTCAAGATGAAACCATCTTAGAGGCCCGAAAATTCTATCAGGATTCTCTGGCTGCCCATAAAGAAAAAATCAAAGCAGAAGCCGAGCGGGTTCGGCAGGCTGGCGGCCTCTTTATTCTGGGCACGGAACGCCATGAATCCCGCCGGATCGATAACCAGTTGCGGGGGCGTGCCGCCCGGCAAGGGGATCCCGGTTCCACCCGCTTCTATCTCTCATTGGAAGATGATCTGATGCGCCTTTTCGGCGGTGAGCGAGTGAACACGATGATGAACACTCTGCGGATGCCTGAGGATATGCCCATTGAAGCCAAGATCCTCACCGGCGTTATCGAAAAGAGCCAAGAACGAGTGGAAAGCAATAACTTTGCCCGCAGAAAACACGTTTTGGAATACGACGACGTAATGAATAAGCAACGGGAACTGATCTACCAGCAACGGGCGCAGGTTTTAGATAATATGGATCTAACAGAAACCGTTGGCAGGATGTTGCATGATTTTGTGCACAACGAAGTGGCCCGTTGCGTGGCCGGCGAAGATACTACCGCCTGGAACTTTGAAGAACTTCATCAAAATCTTGATGGAATGATCCTGCAGCCGGAAGATCTTCATTATTCTGCCGATGAATTGCTGAAAATGAGCGCCGATGAAATTGAAGATACCGTTCAGCAAAAGGCGCAGGCCGCCTATGCCGCCAAAGAAGCGGAATTGGGCGAAATTGTGATGCGGGAGGCCGAGCGGGTCGTTCTGCTTCGGAGTGTGGACCGCAACTGGATGGCTCATATCGACAATATGGACGATCTACGCCAAGGCATTGGCTTAGAGGCCTATGGACAGCGAGATCCCGTTACCGAATTCAAATTCCAAAGTTATGATATCTTTGATGCAATGATCGAAAATATTAAAGAAGATACGGTGCGGGGGCTCTTTAGTTTGCGGGCCCGCAAAGAAGAGGAAATGAAGCGGGAGGCTGTTGCCAAAGAAACCGGCACTTCCCGGGGAAGCGACGGCACCACGCCCAAAAAGGCGCCCGTTAAAGTGGGCCAGAAAGTGGGGCCCAATGAACCTTGCCCCTGCGGAAGC
>JAZNEH010000010.1:0-6689 GCA_045588515.1 Eubacteriales bacterium | reverse complement strand
ACCGGGGACGGCGGCGATACACCATTGATATTTGCTGTCCATCCGATCCCGATAGGGCTTGAACACCTTGCGGCGCGCCTGCTGGGCGCCCACGTATTTTTCCTGATTGATGCCGGAAAGACCATCAGGATCGTCGGATTCAATATAGATCATTACCGGCAAGGTTTCTTCCTGATGTTTCATCCGCTCTAATTCCCAATTTTCAACAGTCGAAAGGGATTTTTTCGTTTGATGGCGGGTGTGCAGTTTCTCCAAAGGCAGATGATGCCAGCGCACCTCAACAGAGGAGGCCCCTGCTTTATAACATTCATCCACCAGCATTTCAATAAATTCCGGCTGATCCAATCCGGCAACGATGATAACCGGCTGTTTTTTCTGGATGTTTCCGCCTTTCACGGCGATCAGGCGGGCATATTCCCGTAGTTTTCTTTTTTGCATTTTGAACCATCTCCTTATTTAATGAATTTATTTTAAACCATCTGAAAAATGTTTTCAACTGTATTTTGGCAAATAAACCTTGAATTTTCCTGTATTGTCATAAAAAACTTTGGTATAAAAGTTGCTGGATGTTGACAATTCCCACCATTAAGTGTTATAATACATCCACATAATGTTATAGATTTTGTCGATGCGATTTCGCATCTTTATTTATGAAAGGAATGAAAAATGGAAGATAAAGGAAGAAAAATCGCGCTTTTCAGTATGAAAACAGCGTTGATTGTGGTTTTAGACCTATTAATTATTCTGGGCTCCTATTTTTTCGCATTGCTCCTTCGTTTTGATTTCACCTTTTCTGAGATCCCCCGCAATTTAATTACAACCTATCTTCATTCGATGGTATATTGGTGCGTCAGCACCTTGGCAATTTTCTATGTTTTTCGCCTGTATCATAGCATCTGGTCCTTCGCCGGCCCGGTGGAAATGGAGAATATCTTAAAGGCCTATGCGATTTTATTGCCGGTCTATTTGATTATTGCCTTTATGATGCAGATGGATATGCCCCGCTCCTATTATGTGATTGGCTATGTTCTCAGTTTCTGCCTCACAACCGGGATGCGGTTTTCCTATCGGTTCCTGCTCTCGTATTTCAAGAAATCCACTCATCAACTTAATAGTAAAATGAATGGCCGCTATATGATTATCGGCGCCGGTGCCGCCGGTCAGATGTTGATTAAAGAATTGATGAGTTCACGTCATCTGCAAATGCAGATCTGTTGCGTGATCGATGATAATCCCATTAAAAAAGGTCGATTCATTCAGGGCGTTGAAATAGTCGGTAATCGCCATGATATTGTGAATATGGCGAAAGCATATAATATCACGAATATCATTTATGCGATCCCCAGTTGCGAGCCTAAGGAACGGGCCGCAATTTTGAATATTTGTAAAGAAACCAACTGTAAACTGCAAACGATCCCCGGTATTTATCAGTTAGTAAACGAAGAGGCTTCCGTTGGCAAACTGCGGGATATCGAACTCTCTGATCTCCTGGGCCGTGAACAGGTGCAGGTGAATAATGAAGAGATCTTCAAAAATATCGCCGATAAGGTGGTATTGGTAACCGGCGGTGGCGGATCTATCGGTAGCGAACTTTGCCGCCAGATCGCCCAGGCCAACCCCAAACAATTGGTGATCTTTGATGTTTATGAAAATAATGCTTATGCCATCCAACAGGAACTGATCAGAACCTATCCGGATTTGAATTTGGAAACGCTGATCGGCTCTGTGCGGAACACCCGCCGGATCGAAAGCGTTATGAAGAAATATCGCCCCAATATCGTGTTCCATGCGGCAGCCCATAAGCATGTTCCCCTGATGGAAGATAGCCCGAATGAAGCCATTAAGAATAACGTTCTGGGCACCTTCAAAACAGCCGTTGCTGCAACGAAGAACGGGGTTGAAAAATTTGTTTTGATCTCCACTGATAAGGCAGTGAACCCCACGAATATTATGGGGGCATCCAAACGCCTTTGCGAAATGGTGGTGCAGATGATGGAGCGCCAGAGCGAAGGTACCAGTTTTGTGGCGGTGCGCTTTGGAAACGTTCTGGGCAGTAACGGTAGCGTGATCCCCCTCTTCCGCAAGCAAATTGCCGAAGGCGGCCCGGTTACGGTAACCGATAAGCGGATCATCCGCTATTTTATGACGATTCCCGAGGCCGTATCCTTGGTATTGCAAGCCTCCTATTATGCGAAAGGCGGCGAAATCTTCGTTCTGGATATGGGCGAACCTGTGAAGATCGATGATATGGCCCGGAACCTGATCCGCCTTTCCGGTTTCACCCCGGATGTGGATATTATGGTGGAATATACCGGTCTGCGCCCCGGCGAGAAACTTTATGAAGAAATGCTGATGACCGAAGAGGGCCTGCAGGAAACAGAAAATAAACTGATCCATATCGGGAAACCCATCGAAATGGACGATGATTGGTTTATGGTAAAATTGAAAGAACTGGATGAAGCCAGCCGCAGTGAAAGCGATCGGATCCGTGAAATCGTTTCCGAAGTGGTCCCCACCTATCAGTATAAAGCAAAAAAACAAACTACTGCTGTGAACTAAATAAAAAAACGCAAGTCGAACTCCGGCTTGCGTTTTATCTTTGCAAAAGTTAATTTTGATACTCGTCTAAAGGCGTGATGAGATGCGATTGCTTTCGCAATGGATAAAAAAATCTCGTTCCGAAGAACGAGATTTTTTGGCACCCCCTGCGGGAATCGAACCCACAACTAACCCTTAGGAGGGGTTTATTATATCCATTTAACTAAGAGGGCATTTGGTGCTTTTTTATTTTAACCGATAGGGATAAAAAAGTCAATAAGATTGACAAACCTACTGGATTTTACTATAATTTTATAGGTTTTTATTCTAATTTTGTCCCTTTCTTCATATTCTGCAATAAAGGAGATGAAGAAGATGGAAGAATATGATCGCAACAGTCTGCGCCGTCTACGCAAAGAGGCGTTGGAGCATCAGCATACCGGCCAAAAAGGTTCCCGATTTATCAGTATGTTGATCGTATTGATGTTTCTGCTGGCCGGCGGTTTTTATATTAAAACCACTGATCCTATTTGGCTCACCGGGAACCCGAGTTATATTGCCGTACGGGAAAAATTAGAAGATTGGAAAGAGGCCCTTGTTTCTGCCTTCCAAGGCGATGAAGAAATCAACGATGTTCAGGAAACGGTGAATGCCGCTTTGGCGCAAAACGATGAAGTTTAAAGTTTCGCCGCTGCTGTTTTTGCTGATTTTTTCTTATGCTTTGATAGAGGGCTCCTTTGAACCCTTTTTTGTGTTGGGTTTTGCTCTGTTGCACGAACTGGGCCATTGGGCGGTGATTCATTATTATGGCGCCCGGGTGTTGAGTTTTTCCGGCGGAGGACAAGGTTTCGGCCTATCGGTAAACGGCCTTTCTTATCGGCAGGAACTAATGGTAGCTCTGGGCGGGCCGGCGATCAGCCTGGTATTGGCCCTTTTTTTCGGGGGATTGGCCTATGTTTCCAACCGGGATTTTTTATGGTTCTGTTGCTTTTCCAATGGAGCGTTGGGAATATTGAATCTATTGCCGATCTTTCCCTTGGATGGCGGGCGGGTTTTGGCGGCTGTTTTAGGGCTATATTGCCCGCTCCATTGGCAACGTCGCCTATCCAACGGAATCGGGCTGGCGGTTTTATTTCCCTTATTGGGTTTTGCCTTTTGGCAATTTCTGGCCAGCGGCTATAATCCCTCATTACTTTTAGTTTGCATCTACTTGCTTTGGTTAGGATGGCAAGTATAAAGGAGAACGTGATATGACGTATAAAATGGATGAAATGCGTGATCTTTTATTGAAGGTTCAAAAGCCAGCCCGCTATGTTGGCGGAGAGATGGGCCAAACGGTAAAGGATCTAAATCAGGTGGATGTACGATTTGGATTCTGCTTCCCGGATATCTATGATATCGGGATGTCCCATTTGGGGCTCCGGATTCTTTATGGCGCTTTGAACGAACAAGAAGGCACCTGGTGTGAACGTTTTTTCCAACCTTGGGTGGATATGGAAGAAGAGATGCGTGCCCGCTCTCTGAAACTCTTTTCGATGGAAAGCCATACCACGTTGGATGAATTCGATCTGATCGGTTTTACTCTGCAGTATGAGATGTGTTATCCAACTGTTTTAAATATGTTGGAACTGGGCGGTGTTCCGATTTATGCAAAGGATCGCCAAGGCTTAAAAAATATTGTTGTGGGCGGCGGCCCATGCGCCTATAACCCGGAACCGTTGGCTCCCTTTTTTGATATTTTCAGTATCGGAGAAGGGGAAGAGGCCCTGCCGGAATTGGCTGAACAATATCGCCGGGCGCAAAAGGAACATTGGAGCCGGGAGGAATTTCTTTATTCAGTTTCTCAAATGGAAGGATTTTATGTGCCTTCTTTGTATGAACCTGAATATAACGAAGATGGCACGCTGAAATCCTTCAAGCCTATCCGGGAAGGCGTTCCCGCAACGGTGAAAAAACGGATAATTGCAAATCTGGATCAGACTTATTATCCCAAAACTCAAATGATTCCCTTCACCGAAGTGGTTCATGATCGTGTTACCATTGAACTGTTCCGGGGCTGTATTCGGGGTTGCCGGTTCTGCCAGGCTGGAATGTTGTTCCGGCCGGTGCGGTGTAAATCTGCAAAAACCTTGGTAAAAGATGCATGCACTTTATTGGAAAACACCGGCTATGAGCAACTTTCCCTTTGCTCCTTGTCCAGTAGCGATTATCCTGAAATTGAGCCTCTGGTGGATCAATTGATGGGCTATACAGAACCCCGTGGAATCAACCTGTCGTTGCCCTCTTTGCGGGTGGACAACTTCTCCAAGGAACTGGCCGAGAAGATCACGGCTGTCAAGAAATCCACCTTTACATTCGCTCCCGAAGCCGGCAGTCAACGGATGCGGGATGTTATCAATAAAAATGTAACGGAAGAGGATATTGAGCGCAGTTGCCGCATCGCTTTTGAAAACGGAAACTCTTCGGTAAAACTCTATTTTATGATGGGCCTGCCAACCGAAACCGATGCGGATCTGGATGCCATTCATTCTATGGCGGATAAGATCATCGGCTATTTCTACGACACCGATAAATCCAAGCGAAATCGCTTTATCCATATTGCCATCAGTCTGGCAACCTTTATTCCAAAACCCTTCACCGCATTCCAATGGGAGGCGCAAAACAGCCGTGCAGAGGTGAACCGCAAACAAGAATATTTGCGGAACCGGGTGCAAAAAAAGCAGGTGTCCTTGAGTTATCACGATTGCAAAACGTCTATGATCGAGGCAATTTTGGCCCGTGGCGACCGTCGCTTGGCGCCGGTGATTGCCGAAGTGGCCGCCCGTGGCGGAAAACTGGATGCCTGGACAGAGTGTTTTGATGATCGGCGTTGGGCCGATGCCTTTGCCGCAACCGGCGTGGACGGAGATTTTTATTCCCTGCGGAAGCGGGATTTTGATGAACTGCTTCCTTGGGATTTTATCGATATCGGCGTTACGAAAGCCTATTTGAAAAGTGAAGCCCAAAAAGCCTATGAGAATAAAACCACTCCAAACTGCCAAGAGGGTTGCAGTGGGTGTGGTGCCAATCAATTGATCGGGAGGAAATGCGATGTTTAAGGATATGCGAGTGCGCTTTTGCAAGCAAGATAGCGCCATATATTTCTCCCATCTGGATTTAAACAGAGGCGTTCAGCGTGCTCTGCGCCGGAGCGGGATTCCCTTCTGGAGCACCGGCGGATTCAGTCCCCATCCCTATTGTATTTTTGCGCAACCGCTTTCTTTGGGCTTTGAAAGCGAAGGGGAACTCTTCGATTTTCGCCTGCGGGAAGGAGAGGCTTTTGATGCAGAGGCTTTGAAAAAGGCTTTCCCGAACTCTCTGAAAATTTTAGAGATTTATGAACCTCAGATGTCCTTTAAACAGATCGCTTGGGCTGATTATCGGATAGAACTCAAAACCAATGAATCAGCGCAGACAATTCAAAAGGCCTTTGAAGGCCCCTTGATGGTTTTGAAGAAAACCAAGCGTAGCGAAAAGGAAGTGGACCTGCGGGAATTTATCCGCTCTATCCAAGTGGAAGAAAACGGGGAAGGAAGCGTTGTATTGCTGGCTTCCATCGCCGCCGGGAATGATCGCTCTTTAAGTCCTAACTATCTGGCAGAAGGGTTGAATAATGTTGAATTGAAAACCGAATTGTATCGGGTGCGCCGCCTTTGTTTTCGTATAGAAGACGGAACCTTGTTCCGCTAAAAAATTTTCACTTGGCTCCCTTTAAATGAGGGAGCCGAATGTATTTTTTGGGAATGAACAAATTAAAATTATAGGGAAAAACTTTTAAAAAATGCTTGACTATTCTTATTGTTCGGTGTATAATAGTCAAGCGAGTTTGGAGAGATGGCTGAGCTGGTCGAAGGCGCACGATTGGAAATCGTGTGACGGCTTAAACCCGTTCGGGGGTTCGAATCCCCCTCTCTCCGCCAAAAAATCCAAGTCTTCGGACTTGGATTTTTTTATCCATTGCGAAAGCAATGGTATCTCATCACACGTTTAGGTGTGCATCAAAAACTTCTTTCGCAATGATGATATACAAGACTTCGCCTTGATGATATGCAATTCCTTGCGCAATTGATGATATACAACGGCTATGCCGTTGATTTTGTTTTTGGTTTGGT
>JAZNEH010000009.1:0-3874 GCA_045588515.1 Eubacteriales bacterium | reverse complement strand
CTGCCATTTACATCGAACGGGATATGATGAACGGCGAACTGGGCTATTGCCGCCGGGTTCTGGAAACGCTGGAACGGCGGGGCATCAGTTTTGAACATCTCCCCTCCGGCATCGACACCGTTTCCGTTGTTTTGAATACTGCCGCCATCAAAGGCCGCGAAGATATGATCATTGCTGATCTGAAACGCACCGCTCACCCGGACACCATCCGTGTTCTGGAAGATCTGGCTTTGATCGCCGTAGTAGGTCAAGGGATGATTCAATCTCCCGGTACCGCCGCCAGAGTGCTGGGCGCCTTAGCCAAGAAAAACATCAATATCCGAATGATCGATCAAGGCTCCAGCGAATTGAACATCATCGTTGGGATCTCCGCCAAAGATTTTATCCCTGCAATGAATGCGCTTTACAAAGAATTTGATCCGAGGAATAAATAATGATTGCCGATAATCTCAGCATTAAAAACGGCCAATTGCTCTTTGCCGGACAGGAAGTTTCCCGCCTGGCAAAGGAATACGGCACACCCCTTTATTTGATGGATGAAGAACGGATCCGCCGCAATTGCCGCACATATCGAGAGGCTCTCAAAGCCTCCTTTGGAGAAAACGCCTTGCCGCTTTATGCCAGTAAGGCCGCTTCTTTTAAGGATATTTACCGCATCGTTGCCCAAGAAGGCTTGGGAATCGACGTAGTTTCCGCCGGCGAGTTTTATACCGCAATGAACGCCGGATTTCCTATGGAAAAAGCCTATTTTCACGGCAACAGTAAAACCGACGATGAGATCCGCTTTACCCTTTCTAAGGGCGTGGGCTATATCGTTGCCGATAACTACGAAGAATTGGATGCCATTCAGCGGATTGCCGCTGAACTGGGCATCACGCAAAAGATCCTCTTAAGGCTGACGCCGGGCATTGATACCCATACCTACGAAGCAGTTAATACCGGCAAAGTGGATTCCAAATTCGGCGTGGCCATCGAAACCGGCCAAGCGGCGGAGATGGTGGCCTACGTTTTAACGCTGAAAAATGTGGCATTAAAAGGCTTTCATTGCCACATCGGCAGTCAGGTTTTTGATTCCGATACCTTCCTGCGGGGGGCTGATATTATGCTCACCTTTATGGATAAAATGCGCCAACAATGCGGATACACCGCAGAAATTCTGGATCTGGGCGGCGGATATGGGGTTCCTTATCTGGAAAGCGATCCCACCATTGATATTGCCGCCAATATTGCAGAAGTGGCAAAGGCTGTGAAAGCCCAATGCCAAACCCTTCATTATCCCCTGCCAGCCATTCGGATGGAGCCGGGCCGGAGCATCGTTGCGGATGCAGGATTAACTGTTTATACGGTTCAGACCCAGAAAAAAATTCCCGGCTATAAAACCTATATTTCTGTGAACGGCGGGATGGCAGATAACCCCCGCTACGCCCTTTATCAAAGCCCCTATACCATTGTGGCCCCGGAGAAAATGAATGAGGATAAGGATCTTCGTTGCACTGTTGCCGGATGTTGTTGTGAAAGCGGCGATGTTTTGCAAGAAAACGTGGCGCTCCCCTCTTCTTTAAAGCGAGGCGATCTTCTGGCCGTTTTAACCACCGGTGCCTATAACTATTCTATGGCCTCCAATTATAACCGCATTCCCCGGCCGCCGGTTGTGATGCTCCAAAACGGAGAGAGCCGGATCGCAGTAGAACGAGAAAGTTTAGAGGATCTTTTAAAAAATGACCGATAACATTCAATCGGTGCCGAAAATATTGCCACCATCAAAAAATGACAGGCGACCGGCGATCTGTTTGTGATCTGCACCGGCCGTGGCTATTACTCTATTTTTTAGGCGTTGAAAAAATATGGTTTGCAGACCGGTTTACACGCCATTGACGACAGAATGAACGATCTGCCTATGATCGCCCGCTTTAACGGAGCGGTGATTGAAAGCGCCTTTGGCGGCCGCTTATATCGAGCACCTATTGAAAAACAGTTGACAAAATTTATGAATGATGATATATTATTGAAAGAAAAGTGATGACGGAACCAGTAACTCCGGGCAGGATTTTCAGAGAGAGGCATATTTGCTGTGAGTGCCTTAAATCTCCCGAAGCGAAGACCACTCCCGAACTGCCCGCGAAATAAGCGGCGCCGCATCTCTGCGTTAAAGAGTTTGAGCGAAACTCAAGGTGGAACCGTGTGTAATTTTATGCACCCTTGCAATATAAGCAAGGGTGCTTTTTATTTTAAGAAGGAGATAAAGATTATGAAAGTTTCTGAACATAACGGAACCGTTCGGGAATGTGCGGCTGATGAAGCCCTGCATATTATCCGCCACTCTGCCGCCCATATTCTGGCCCAGGCAGTGAAGCGGCTCTATCCTGAAGCCAAATTCGGTTATGGCCCTGCCAACGAAAAGGGTTTCTATTATGATATCGATTTGGGCGAAACCAAACTTTCCGATGAAGATCTGCCCGCCATCGAGCAGGAAATGCGGAAAATTGTGAAGGAAAATCTGCCCATTAAACCCTATATCCTGCCCCGGGCTGAAGCCATCGCATTGATGGAAGAGCGGGGCGAAACCTATAAGGTGGAGCATATCGGCGATCTGCCTGAAGATGCGGAGATCAGTTTCTATCAACAGGGCGAATACGTGGATATGTGCGTTGGCCCCCATCTTTGCTATACCAAGGCCCTGAAGGCCTTTAAACTGACTGCCATCTCCGGCGCCTATTGGAAGAACGACAGCAACAACAAGATGCTGACCCGAATCAAGGGGATTGCCTTTGCCACCCAGCCGGAACTGGAAGAATATTTGAAATTGATGGAAGAAGCTGAAAAGCGGGATCACCGCCGCATCGGCAAAGAGATGGATCTCTTTATGCTCTGCGATGAGGCGCCCGGTTTCCCCTTCTTTATGCCCAACGGGATGCAGTTAAAAAATGCGCTCATCAACTATTGGCGTGAACTGCACGCCCGGGAAAATTACGTGGAAGTGCAGACCCCGATGATTATGAACCGCCACCTTTGGGAAACCAGCGGCCATTGGGATCATTATAAAGATAATATGTATTCCACCGAGATCGATGAAGAAACCTTCTGCGTGAAGCCTATGAACTGCCCCGGTGGCGTGATGGTTTATCGCAGCCGGCCTCATAGTTACCGGGAACTACCCCTGCGGGTGGGCGAACTGGGTTTGGTGCACCGCCACGAACTGCGGGGCGCTCTCCACGGCCTGTTCCGGGTTCGTTGCTTCACCCAAGATGATGCCCATATCTTTATGCGCCGGGAACAGATCACCGATGAAATTATGGGCGTTGTGCATCTGATCGATGAAGTTTACAATAAGTTTGGGTTTAAATACAATGTGGAACTTTCCACCCGCCCCGAGGACAGTATGGGCAGTGACGAGGATTGGGAAGCCGCAACCGAAGGCCTGAAAAATGCCCTTGAAAAGTTGAACCTGCCCTACACCATCAATGAGGGTGACGGCGCATTCTATGGTCCCAAGATCGATTTTCACCTGGAGGATTCTTTGGGACGGACCTGGCAATGCGGCACCATTCAGCTGGACTTCCAGATGCCGCTGAACTTTGATCTTTCTTATATTGATGAGCAAGGCGAAAAGCAACGCCCCATTATGATCCACCGGGTATGCTTCGGTTCCATCGAACGGTTTATCGGCATCCTGACCGAGCATTTTGCAGGAAAGTTCCCCACTTGGTTGGCGCCCACCCAAGTAAAGGTGATGCCTGTTTCCGAAAAGAGTGAGGAATATGCCGCAACCGTTTACGAAGCATTGCGAGCCAAGGGCATTCGCTGTGTGTTTGATAACCGTAATGAAAAGATTGGCTACCGCATCCGTGAGGCACAAATGGTAGATCGTGTTCGC
>JAZNEH010000008.1:0-11323 GCA_045588515.1 Eubacteriales bacterium | reverse complement strand
CGCAAAAAAACCGGGTGTTTTGAAAACACCCGGTTTTGTTATTTAATTACGGATTGGTGCTTTGATCACGGCAAAGATCAACAACGTCGAGCAGATTAACAACCTGGTCGCCATTGAAATCTGCAGCCATGGTATCAAAGGTTCCTTCAACGGTCTTATCCAGCAGATAACGCATCATCTTCACAACGTCGCCCGTATCGACATCGCCGCTCAGATCCACGTCGCCCACCAGCTTGTCGTGAACCGTCAACTGAGTAGTGAATCCATTTGCAGGATAAATAGCAGCATTCAGCATGTCATCCGGCAAGCTTACAATCACATTGCAATTGCCGGCGGCGCCCGTTGTTAACACCAGATCGAAGAGAACGCCATCGCCGTTCAGTCCCAGCGGTTGGTAGGGATCATTGTTCATGATCTCTACACGCTTGCCGGCTGCGATATCAATCACATTTACCGTGCAGCTCTTATCCGCTGTCACAACATCCAGATCGGTAACAACTGCTTGATCGTAGGTAATTTCAAAAGCCAACATAGAAACATTGAGGAAGTTGATGGTTTTCACAGGAATCGTAACGGTGGAGTTTGCAGGAGCGTTCCAAGCAGTTACGCCTTCCAGAGTGGGATCTTTCATAATGATGTTGCTCAGCCATTCGTTATGGCAGATCTTGCAGCGGTTCAAAATTGCAGATTCGATCTCACGGTCGGAGTAGGGCTTGGGATATCCGACTTCAGGCTCGCAGTGCATCAAGATATCCTCATGGCAAAGCATACATTCACCGATGTGCGTACCATCGGAATCAGGCTCCCCGGCGGGAACGTGATGGGTGTAAATATAAACAACCGTATCTTCCGTGTAAACGTGGTTCACAGGATCTTCCACACTGAACCCACAATCGGTAAGGGGTGCGATTAAAGAAGTATCGCCGGTCAATTTACCGTTTGCATCAGTATAGAATACAGGAGAATCGGGTTCCGTGCCGAAGGTTACTTTATGAGGAGCCTGAACGGTTTCGGAAGCGTGAACCAACGTGCCATCCTTCAGGGCAATTTGCATTGCGCCGGCAACGTTCTTCACTTTTTCGTTATAATTGTAAACCCCTTCCGGCGTCATAAACGCATCAGCGGTTACGATGGTGGTGCCTTCCTTGAACGCAATTGCTTTTTCATCAGTAATATCATTTACCGTTGCGTATACGGGAGACATGGTATCCACATCCGAATAAAGATTGGTTGCTTTCAAGGTTTGAGATTTATAGGAGTCGGTATTTCTGTAAATAGCCAAGTGGCCACCATTATTCATCGCAACGGAGTTTGTGATATTCAAGGTATGAACATTATCCGTCTTGCCCCAGAATTCGCCAACAAACAAAGCGGTTGCGCCGCTATTGCCTACCAGCAAAGCATTGTTGATGTTGGTAGTGGTGGTATTACTCTTTTCAATAGAACCCACCAAATAGCCCTTGGTTCCTTTGGTTCCGAAAGAAGAGTTCACAACCCGAACGCCGTCGATGTTCAGAACGGCATTATTTTGGGTGTTCCAACCAACCACAAAACCGCTGCCGCTTGTTGTTTGGGTAACGACGAAAGAGCAATTTTCAATGGAGATGTTCTTTAAATAATACGTATTATTGGGGGATGTTTCGCCAAGAACACCAGCCGTACCGTTGGCTTTTTCCGTTTTATTGAACATGGCGTTCCGGAGGGTGATATTCTCAAATACCATTCCGTTGGTATGCGCCGCATTACAAATAATTGCTGTACTGGGAAAATCCCGGGTAATCGGTTGAGTGAAATCAAACACAACGTTTTTAATGGAAGTGCCTGCATAATCGAAGAAGAAACTGTTCACATTTGCAATATGATCCAAGATCACATGGCCGTTACCGTCAAAGTTTGCAGCCAATTTATTGAATTGTTGGAAACTAGAATTCTTCAGATTCAGATCAGCGCCCAGAACCAGGGTGCGCCCGGCAGTGAGTTTTGCAATGTTTTCGTTGGCATAAAGCAGATCTTCTTCGCTATTGATGCCCAGCAATTTAACGTTCTCATCATCCAAAGGATTATAACCTTCGAAAATAACGGAACCCATTGCAAAGCCATCTTCCCGATAAGAGAGGGGGAACGCCACATCGGGATTGGGAACATAGAGATTAACCAGATCAGCCGCATCCCGGTTGATGGAATCTTGGCTCACGTATTCTCTTTCAGAAACCAGATCGATTTTTCTTTGAATGGCTTCAGCATCAGCAAAATAGGAAAGATCTTTTCCGGCATAAAGATTGAGGGCCATATCTACGCTGTGGCGGATCACATTGGTAACCTTCACCGTTACTTCGCCGTTACCGATGGTTACTTTATTTCCTTCTAAAGTAGCGCCCAAGCCGGAAACAAGCGCATAGGTCAATTCGCCAACGCCCAGATCCAGATCTAAAGTGATCTCATCGCCGGCCTTGCCGTAATAACGGTAAACTTCGCCATTGGCGACTACCGCAATACTGCGAATTTGGTTTTCTTCATCGCCGAAAACAGCATAGCCGTTTTCATCCACAGTCCAATATACCCAGTCGGAGGTATCGGCCTGATAAGCGGCGTTATTGGCAACGGTGGAGAATTGATTCCGCCCGTTATTCAACCGCCAAGCAATTTCAGCGCCCTGAGTAGAAGGATCCAAGTTTGCGCCCAATTTATCGCCATCATAAGAGTCGCCGGTTTTGTTCGTAACAGATTGAGCGCCAATTACATAGGCATTCTTAGCAAAGCCCAAGCTATCACCGTTATCAAAACGGGCTAAATAAGTTCCATGTTCAGAAAGATCAGTGTAGGAATCATTATTCATAACAGCACCAACTGAATTTTGAACAGAGGTCGCAGCATTGCCCGAACCGGTCACCAAGCCCATCATCGAAAGATTATAACCTTTTGTGTAGCTATAGCAGTTCGTTACAACAGCGGAATCACTCCCGGCAAAAACACCGGTAGAAATATTATCTTCTGTAACAGCACTGTTACGGATTAATTTGGTTTCAGGACCGGTCCAGCAACGATCGAAATGGGCACTACCACCGGAGCTATAGGCCACGAACATTGCCAAGCCGGATTCAGCCTTCGCAGAATGAGCCAATTTTTCAACAGAACCGCTCTTAATACCCAGATCGGTGATATGAACGGTTCCGCTGGTGGCAGAAATCAAAGCTACGCCCTGACAATCTCCGCTTACAGATTCCGCTTCAATCTTGATATTTTCAAAATAATGGCCCATACCGTGAATGGAGCCTGTAAAGGCCTCCCCAAAGCAGAGGGGTTTCATCGGAGCCCCTCCAAAGTCGATATTTTCTTTGATGTAGATATGATAGTCGGCCGTTGCAGTGCCTGCCTCGGTCAATGCGATCCATTCTTCTTTGGTGGATACTGCCCAGGCTTTTACGCCGAAATCTTTATAGGTTTCATATTCAGAGAAGTTGGGAACCATATACAGTTCTTCTTCGGAGAAATCAGACCATTTAGCAGACAAGATTCCGCTTTCAACAGTTTCAACGCCTTTTTCAATAATAGCGCCCTGCTCGTTAATGAACGCGATATCCCGATCCGCTTCTGCCTTGGCCTCTTCAGCCAGGATCTTATCGCATGCAGCGGTAATTGCAATGAAGGCCTTTTCGGAATCGCCATCGAAATAAATGGGATTATAGGCGCTATACTGTTCTTTAATCCCACGGATCACGTCAAAATCAATGGTCGAATAAGTTAAAGTGACATCCCGAGCAGGCATCGTCGCTTCTGTACCAACTGTGAAGCCTTCCGGAGCATTTTTCAGTTCATAGCCTTCAATGGTAGGAACAGTAAACTTCTCGCCTGCTTTATAGTAGAGATATTCCGATGCCATCTCAATGCCGGCACAATTTTTTTTCAAAAGCACCAAATAAATGGCAGTTTCTTTTGTACCGGAAACGATCTGACTCTGCTCATTCAGGGTGAAGTTCATTTCAGAAACCAGTTGATTGGTAGTGTAAGCACCAGCTTTATTTCCGGAATAATCCGGCACTCTTTGAACATAAGGGGTGGATTCCCCGGATTTATAGTAAGTGAGGACAGGATAGCCATTGGAGGAGTCGGCATAACGAACGTCATAGCCTTCAACCGCTGTGGTAAGGCCTTGATTCAAAGTGGCGGCATCTTTATCATCGCCGATCACATAACTATTGGCAGAAACAAAATTCGGGTTGGTGGCAACACCGGTCAGGCCCCCGGTCTTGGAAGCATCACTGCCGCTGACCGTGCCCACGAAATAACTGTTATTGATATAGGAATCTGTAATCGGCTTACCGACTGCACGCCCTGCAGTACCGATCAAGCCACCGGTAGGAGCACCGTTCGTGTTAATGACAGTTGCCGCAGACCAGCAGTTTTCCATTCTACCGTTCCAGGCCTCGCCGATAATGGAGCCGGTTCCGGCATAGGAATTGTTTACGCCGCCGATGATCAAGCCGTTGGCGATCCCCAGGTTTCTAACAACGGCACCGTCGCCGCCATAGAAATAATTAATAAACCCAACACGGTCCCGCTTGGGCTGATACATCAGCAAATTCTTAATCACAAAGCCGTTTCCGTCGAAGTTGGCTTTGAAGGCATATAGGCCGCTTTCTTTATTCGTATTGCCAAGCGCAATACCGATAAAGTTTTCCCATTCCATATCGATATCATTGGCTAAATAGAAAGTAAAATCAGCAAAGGATCGACTTTTTGGCCCAGTAAGACTTGCCAGATTTTCCAAGCCTTCACGGTCGGTGATCTTATACGCCATACCATCCGTATCCCGTTCTTCATAAGAGGCTAAATCCTTAATATCGGGCAGATGGGAAACATCTTTCAGCCCTTTTGCGGATACAACAGCAGCGCTGGCAGGCACTACAAAGCAAGCCAGCATACTAATCAGCATGCAGACTGTCAGCAGGGCGGAAAGTACCCTTGTTTTCTTCGTGAACATAGCAGTTCCTCCTTAAAAATGTCCTCAAATTGCACTCATACACCTTAGGGTGCTATTGTATGCTTCTATTTTAATACAAAACAATAGATTTTTGAATTATCTTATGTTGTTTTTTTTAAACAATATGTGAAATATTTATATTTTTTTTGGAAACCTTGTATCATTTCACTAAAAAAGAGTGCGCCAAGCAACCCCGGGACCATTTTCACCGAAAATTAAATTTTTGCCTCATTATCAGCGGCGAAGAACCCAACCGCCCGCCTTTTTATTTTCCCATAAATATAGCCAAATAAAAATTAAGAAGGCACCTTTCCAAACGGAAGGTGCCTTCTTGCATTTCAATTATCGATATACGCCTTCGCTCAGCAAGCGAGCCAGATCAACGGTATCCAACAAGTTCACTTTCGTATCGCCATTGATATCAGCCAGATCTTCTCTCACAGGGCTGCTGGGTTCTTTTTCCAGCAGATGCCGCATCAAATCGATCAGATCCAGATTGGTGATTTCAAGGTCGGTATTCAAGTCCTTATCGGAGATCACCCGTACATAACCAACCACTTCGGATACGGTTACCGGGGTGGATTTGCCGTTTGCAATAGCAGCAATATCATCTTTCAATACCAGATCATATTGCTTATGCTCGGTTGTATTCAGCAGATCGAACTCCAGTTCCAGCAAAGCGCCGGAAACTTTCGTTGTTTTGCCGTCATTTGCAACTACAGAAATAGTCACAGCGCCGGGCACGTCAGAAACGATATGAGCCGCCGCAATGGTAGCATCCTTTGTTGCAACTGCCTTGAAGGCCAAATCAGCCGCAGAATACTGAACCGTAAAGGTCATTTCGCTCATACCGGGATCGCCGTTCACAGAGACTTCAACCTTCGCAACAGTTTCACGTCCGCCATCCAGCAGAGCGGCATTGCCCAGTTCAACCGTTGCAATTGCGTTGATGTGATTTTGTTGCCATTTGCCGCCGCAAACGCCGCAAGTCCACTCGGTATAACCGGCCGATTCGGTGGTAGGCTCAACCACGATATACGACTCTTCAATACAGTTATCCAACTGACTCAAACCGCAACCGTTTTCGCAAACCACATAGTGGGTGCCGGGTTTCTCGGGATTATGCTCATATTTCAAAGCATGGCCGGAGCCTTTTGCCAAGCGGGAAGTAACGGTCTTAACGTAGCCGCAGACGGTGCATTGATGCTCTTCACTTCTGGGGGTTTCGCATCCGGTTTCATTGACGCCGATCACTTCCCAGGTGCAATTTTCATCCGCATAATACTTTCTACAGTTGATACAAGTGCCGGTGTGGTGAACATCATCGTTGGACCACTTCACCATACATCTTGCCATGCCTTCTTCGCCGCAATATTCGCAGCGGTATTTATGCAAGCCTTCGCTCACATATTCGTGTTGCCACTTATGGTTACAAGTATAATCCTTATTTGCGCCATCGATTCTAACGTTCAGAACGCCATCCTCTGTATAAGAATGGGCAAGGGGATCACCGTTTTCGCAGCATTCCCAAGTGCAAGGCATATCGGGCCAACGTTCATCAATTTGGTTCAGAATATGATCCCAGAAGGCCAGTTTGCCGGAACCATCGGTATAAGCCGCAAAATTGGTGGCGCCGTTTACCGTAATATTGATCTTCACAGGAGCCGCATTGGATTCGCTGGCAAAGATCATGCCGCCATCGGCGTTCATTGCATAAATCGGATCATCCAGTTTTTGATTGTGGAGATAAGCCAATTCGCCGGTCTGGAACCGATCGGTTTCATAAACCCAAACGCCATCCCAAGGTTTATTGGCATAATGCACTGCAACGTCGGTATAAACGTCAGTGGCAGTCACATTAACGTAGTTATCCTCCTCAAGACCGCCGATCAAACCGGCTTTTCCGACATTATTGTTATAAACAGCCACGTTGCTCATGACAACTTTATTATAGGGAGATCCAACCGCATTTCCCAAAACACCATCGGTTCCAACATAGCCGGCCGCAATGGTGTTATCCCGAACGATCACGCCGTTCATCGTCAGGGAACTGTTGTTCGCATCGCTCATAGTACCGAAGACCAAGCCGGCATTATCATAGAAGCCGTTCTTGTTGGAACAACCTTCCACCAGGATGTTGTTCATCTTCACAGAACCGCTATCATGGATCTGGGAGATTATCATAGCGGACCTGCCGATAGGCTGGCCGCCTTCATTGTTGAGAATTTTGGTGTTCCGAACCGTGATTTTATTCAATACCACGTTGCTCTTTTTGAAAGTGGAGCCGTATACAGCAGATACGCCGGCTCCGCTGGGACGGGTGATTTCGCAATCTTCAACAAGAATGTTATCCAAAGTTGTTGTGATGTTATTTTTATCCTGAATACCGGCAACCAAACCGCAACCGTCACCGGTCAAGGAAGGATAGCAGTTCTTAAATACCATATTCTTGATAGAAGTAGTGCAAATATTTGTGAAGAAGCTGAGGTTGGTATTCAAGCCGGAGATCACAAACTCCTGCCCGTCAAATTTCGCAACCATCTTTTCGATCGTGGTGAAACCGGAGCCAACCAGATCCAGGTTATTACAGAGGAAGATGGTCTGGTCGGAACTATAGGTAGAAGCATTTGCCTCCACAAATTTCAGGTCGGTCAGGTTATAAATACCAACTTCAGTATAAGTGTCGTTCCCCTCCACTTTGCAGAAATCTTTAGAATAGGAAGCGGGAACCTTCTTGGCTTCGTCTAGAACATAACCGTCTTTCAAGAATTCCACAGCCGCATCAATCTCGGCCTGATCTTCTTTCGTATAAGTGGCATATTTGGCGATCACATCGTCGAACTTCTCTTTTAAAGCAGCGCCATTTACGAAGAAGGAGAAATCGGAAATATAACTTTCCGAACCGTATACCTTGTAGCGTTCCAGAACTTCATCCAGAGCATAAAGATTTGCGCCGTTTGGATTGATTACCTTCAGGTTCATATCCCCTTCGCCCATGGTGATCTTCAAGCCCTCCATGGTGCCAACGCTGCCTTCAACTTTCTCAAGGCAATCAGCAGTGAGGCCATAACTTGTAATATCAATCACATCGCCGGCTTTTCCATAATAATCTGTATGCAGGAAGCCCTTGGAGATGCGCAGACGATAATATTGCTCTTCTTTCGTGCCAACAACGGTTTTACCGTCTTTCACCGTGAAGTAGTTCCGAGTTCCGCGGCCCTCAACGTAGCCCGCCCAGAGGCTATAAGCCAGAGCACCGTTGGTTTCGGAGCCAGCAGGCAATTGTCCGGAATTTTCAGCAATTGTCGAACTGTGGTTAACCGCTTTCCCGCCAACGATCCACAGGTTATTGGCGGTTTGAACGTTGTTCACAGTACTGTTTCCACGGTACATATAAACACTGGCTTTTCCGTTGCTGTTCGTAACAGCATAGCAGTTATTCAATTGGCCGGCGGTAGAGTTGATCCAGTCGCCCATATGGGAAACGTGGTTCGGCGTACCGCTGGACTTAATATAGCAGTAACTATAACAGGATTCAAATACGTTAGCACCACGGCCCACAAGAACGCCGTAAGAGGAGTTCTGTTTACAATCGGTAAGATCCAACGTTACATCTTCGCCCACCCAAACTCTCGTTAAAGTGGAGTTGGTGCTGTAACCGCTGATCACGCCGACACCGTGGTTATCACTGGTAGGCTGATGGTTGGTGATTTTCACAATACCGCTCTTTACGCCCAGATCGCGGATGGTTGCATTTTTCATCTGCGCAACCAACCCGCCGATAGCGATGCCCGTGTTAGTGTCCGACATAGTCACATTCAGATTTTCAAAAGCATAGCCATGGCCATCGATGATGCCGGAGAAGGTTCCGCCGTAATACATCGGCAACGTGGCAACATTCATCATATTAATATTCTGGGTCAGATGCAGTTCGATCTTTGCATCGAAAGACGCAACCGGAACATTGGTCAAGGCGATCCAGTCTTCTTTACTGCTGATGCCCCAAACGCCGCTGGTGTTATAATCCTTCAGCAGTTCATAATCGGAATAAGCAGGAATATTGGGATAAACTGCCACCAATTCCAGTTTGGCGTTCATCACAAGTTCTTCCAGTTCTGCCTGTAAGTTAAAGAGATCATCCTTAGCGGCATTTTCCGCATTCTCCAAGAGATACTTAGCATAATTCTTGATATTTCTCAATGCGCCAACGGTTTCACTGGTGAAGAGTACTTCATCCATACCGTTATAGCGATTATAGATAGATTGCACCAGATCTTTATCAAAGGTATTGGCTACATATTGGATTTCCACATTGCGGGAAGGCATCACAAACTTGCCGTTTTCAACGCCATCCGGATAAGAAGCGGGATTGGGTTCGTAGTTTTCGATCACAGGCAACGTAACAACATCGCCAGGTTTCACCACTTGAATCTCAGGTGCGCCGCCCTTATAGCCGCTGACACCGACTTTTTGATAATAAACGCCAACAACTGCATTTTCATCCGTTGCAAAAGCGATCTTATTATTTTCAATGCCCCATGCGGCTTTGCCTGAAACCTGATTCATATTCACAGCAACCATTTTCAGATCGTCTGCGCCGGTAAGCCGTTTTTGATACTGCCCGGTTACAGCAGAACCGTAGCTGGTTTCATTAGTATCAGCAAAATAGTAAACGCCTTTAATATTTTCTTCTGCAACCCCGGCGGCATCGGTGCTGCCGTATGCAGTCAATTTTCTTTCGGAGAAGGGAGCATCGGCATATTCCAATTTAAGTTTGGCATCAGCCCAACTACTCTTAATAACGGCAGTACCATCGGCATCATAACCAATCAAGGCACCCATCTTTTCATTTGTGATCTGGCCGTTTTTGTCATTCATAATCTTCGCATTGCGCACGATCACTTCGCCGGTCGCAAAGCTATTGGCGATTTCCAAAGAACCGCCTTGATACCCAACCAGTAAGCCACCGGCAGGATTTGCCGTCCCGGTGCTTTCTAATTGATAATCCAAAACAACCTTTGCATCTACCAAGCCCAGATCGCTGATCTTACCAGCGCCCATGGCGATGAAGCCGGCCTGCGTATAAGCATTAGCATAGGGATCGTCGTTTACGATCTGAGGTAATACGTAAGTAACGGTTTTCCAGTTTTTAATCACGTGCCCTTGGCCATCCACGGGGATGCTGAAGGGGTTGGTGCTGCCCATGGGGAGGAAGTTATCGATGGGGAACAGATCTTTCATCTCTGCCATATCGATATCGGCAGTGAACGTAATCCCGGTCAGCCCCAGGTCTTTAAAGCAGGTGGTGGCATTGCTCTTTCCTCTGAAGGAGGTCAGAAGGCTCATAGCAAAGAGATCATAAGCATTATCGATCTCATAATTCCCTAACTTTGCGTTGCTGGGGAAGTTTCCAAGGTTTTCAGAAACATATCTAAATAATTCGGACTTTTCGGCAAGAGTATTTTTACCTATGTTGGTGGTGGTATGTGCAGTACGTTTAACAATCGGTTCAAGGGTTTCATTATCCAGATAGGTGGCAACAGGATAGCCGGCCTCAGACTGGGTGAAGCACATAATATATTCATCTACCTGGCCCACAGTAGGATGGCCCAAAGGGCCGTTCAGTTTTGCCACTACTTCGCCATTGGCGAAAGCTTCTGCGGAATAACCAACAGCGTTATCGTTGGTGGTGTCTACACTGTTAACCACGAAAGAGTCGTAGGTGGATTTCATCCGGCCGCTCTTTCGATAGAAGTTATTCACACCCACGGTGCCTAACGTTTTAGTGGAAGGACAGATCATAACCGTATGGATACCGTCGGCATAAGAAATGCTATTAGCAAGATTAACGCCGGTGATCACTTCCCCGTAGTTAAAGGTGTTTTCCATATGAAATCCGGCTTCAACATAACCGGTAATACCGCCGGGATAGGGATCGCGGCTATATACCATACCCAGGAAATAGCAGTTATAGAACGCACTGGATTCGATAGAAGTACCGGCCAGACCACCGGTACCGCTGTTACCGCCGCCCACAACGGTGGCAGCAGACCAACAGTTATAGAACGTGAGATTGGCATGGCTTTCGTAGCCGCCCACGATGGAGCCGGCACGCATGCCGCCGATAATCAAACCGCTGGAAATAGCGATATTCCAGAAAGTAGCGGCTTTGGCATCGTTAAAAAGACCTGCACCTTCTGCGCCTGCATTCTGAACATACAGACCGTCGATGGTGAAGCCGTTACCGTTATAAGTACCGCTGAACAGCTTTCCGGTAGCACCGATACCGGGGAAGTTTTCCCATTTCAGATCGATATCAGCAGCCTGATAGATGGTTACCCC
>JAZNEH010000007.1:0-3209 GCA_045588515.1 Eubacteriales bacterium | reverse complement strand
GCCGCCGACCATCGGCAGATGGAAAAAAATCGTGCAAAAGAGAAACGGGCCGCCGAAGTTTTTCAAGAAAAAGTGCGGAAACATAAACTTGAAATGAGCCTTGTGGATGTGGAATATACCTTCGATGGAAGTAAGATTCTCTTCTTCTTCACCGCTGAAGGCCGGGTGGATTTCCGGGAACTGGTGAAAGATTTGGCTTCGGTTTTCAAAACTCGCATCGAATTGCGTCAGATCGGCGTTCGGGACGAATGTAAAATGATGGGCGGCATTGGTATGTGTGGCCGGCCTCTTTGCTGCAGTCAGTTTTTGAGTGATTTCAGCCGGGTCAGCATTAAGAGTGCCAAGGATCAGGGCTTGCCTTTGAACCCTGTGAAGATCAGCGGCGTTTGCGGCATTTTAATGTGCTGCTTGAACTATGAGCAATCCACCTATGAGGAACTCAATAAGAAAATGCCCAAAGTGGGGAGTCAAACAGTAACCCCCAAGGGGAAAGGGATTGTGGCTGAAACGGCGCCCCTGACCGGGAAGGTGAAGGTGAAATTCACCAATGAGGAAGGCAATGTTTCCTTTGAAACCTTTTTGGCTGAGGATCTGAAACGTTTGAACCGGTCCAATCAAGAGGGTAAAAATAGGCAGGAAAAGGTTTCTGCTGAATAAAATTTTTAAAAAAGCCCTTGAAATGCAAGGGTTTGTGTGTTAGTATATCATTAATCAAAACAAGGAGGTGCTTTAGAATGGCTCACGTAATTACCGACGCTTGCTTGAATTGCGGTACTTGTGAAGGCGAATGCCCCGTGGGTGCGATCTCTGCCGGTGAAGATAAGTATGTTATCAACGCTGATGAGTGCATCGATTGCGGCGCTTGCGCTTCTGCTTGTCCTGCCGAGGCTATTGAAGCATAATGATAAGAGTAAAGCGGTTGCCGTTATTGGCAACCGCTTTTTTCGTATAAATGGAGTTGGAAATGAAAAAATGGAAGGAATTCTAATCTGTACTGATCTGGATGGCACGCTCTTCACCGGCAATCGGGAAATTTCGCAGGAAAACCGCCAAGCCATCGAATATTTCAAGGCCAACGGCGGCCCGGATACCAAGGCGGCTGATGTTGTTACGGTTAGCAATGACAATCACGCCATTGCCGCCGTTATCGGAGCATTGGAGCGGGGGGACTTCTGAAATGAGATTATTATATGCAGAAGATGAGCCGGCTTTATCCGAGGCAGTCACGGATGTTTTAAATTTTCATCATTATACTGTGGATGCGGTGGCGGATGGGGAAGAGGCCTTGCAATTTGCCCGGCTCCAGCATTATGATGGCATCATTCTGGATATTATGATGCCCAAATTGGATGGTCTTTCTGTTTTAAAGCAATTGCGGGCAGAAGGATGCCGGGTGCCGGTGCTGTTGCTCACAGCTAAAACCCAAGTGGAAGATCGGATTTTAGGATTGGATCTTGGCGCAGATGATTATCTTCCCAAGCCCTTTGCCATGGGCGAATTTTTGGCCCGGGTGCGGGCGATGCTCCGCCGGCGAAAGGAGTTCACCCCGGATATTCTGGAATTCGGCGATTTAAAACTCGATCGGCAAACTTATGTGCTCTCTTGCGGTGAATCCGACGTGATGTTGCCGAACGCCGAATATCAGGTGATGGAACTTTTGATGCTGAATCACAGCCTTTATCTTTCCACCGAAAGAATCTTAGAAAAGATCTGGGGCTATGAAACCAATGCGGAGCCCGGCATCGTTTGGGTCTATATATCCTATTTGCGAAAACGGCTGGCGTCTTTGGGGAGCGGGGTGGCGTTGAAGATGAAGCGAAATATCGGCTATAAACTGGAGGCGAGAGAAGAATGATTCAAACGCTTCGAAAAAAATTTATTGTTACGGCAATGATTGCAGTTTCCGTTTTGCTGGTTTTAATGCTAGTTCTCTTTAATGGAATGAATGGGCTCACCAATCGCCGGGAAACGGCTCAACTATTGGAAATGCTGGCTCGGAACGAAGGCCCCGGAAATCCGGAACATCATAATCTGTTTCCCGCTTTGCCCGGCCCGGAAGAGGAAAAGGTTTTAAAGCCCAATGAAGAGAATTCTCGGATGTCTGCCCTCTATTTCAGCGTGCGTCAAACGGAAACCGGCTGGCAGGCGGATGTTTCTCGCATTGCGGATGTAACAGAGGCGGAAGCGGTTGCAATGGCCGAAAAATGGTTCTCTGCCGGCTCAAAAGAAGGAATAGACGGTAAATATAGGTATCGCTTTTCCAAAGCGCCAACCGGCAAGAATCAATGTGTTGCCTTGGATATAAGCCAGCACCGCCAAGGAATGTTGCGGGTGTTGCTTCTTTCGTTGTCAGCGGGGCTTTTGTGCTGGCTTGCTATGTTGCTTTTAGTGGTTTTGCTTTCCAAAAAAGCAATTGCGCCGTTGGCTGAAAATATAGAAAAGCAACGCCGGTTTGTTACTGATGCGGGCCACGAACTCAAAACGCCGCTGGCGATCATCTTAGCCAATACCGAAGCTATGGAACTGCATAACGGCGAAACCAAATGGAGCCGGAATATCCGAACGCAAACGCAACGTTTGAATGGGCTTACCCAAAGCCTTTTGGCATTGGCACAGGCCGATGAAAACAGAACTGTAAATAGGGAAAGGGTGGATTTTTCCGCCCTCATAAAAGAACAACTGGCAATGTTTGAGGAACCGGCCAAGCAAAAGGGCTTGGTGTTTAATCCCGCTATTTCGCCTGCGGTTGCTTGCAAAGGAAACGGGCAACAATTGGCAACGATGCTTTCTGTTTTGATTGAAAATGCGGTGCAGTATGCTCCGGCGGAAAGCCGGGTGGATCTGGCACTTTTTGCAATGGAAAAGGGGGCGGTTTTGCAGATTCGGAACCAATGCGATCCTTTGCCGGATTGCCCCCCGGAAAAACTCTTCGACCGCTTTTACCGTGGCGATGCTGCCCGGAATCAGCAAAGCGGCGGTTGCGGAATCGGGCTATCGGTGGCAAAAGCGATTGCCGATGCCCACGGTGGGAGCCTGCCCGCCCGGTACCAAGGCGATTTCATCCTATTTGAATTTAAACTTTCTTAACAAAAAAGCCTGCGAAAGCAGGCTTTTTTTAAGTTTGATTTAAGTTTCACGGCGTATAATGTTGCCAAAGGAGAAGGAGTATGGCAATTCAAACGGTTTTTAAACGCTATGAACTGAAATAT
>JAZNEH010000006.1:0-2184 GCA_045588515.1 Eubacteriales bacterium | reverse complement strand
TCTTTTCCAGCTGCATAGCCAGATTCAGACCGGTCTGACCGCCAATGCCGGGAACAATCGCATCAGGTCGCTCGTAACGAATGATCTTAGCCACATACTCCAGCGTCAGGGGCTCCATGTAAACCTTATCAGCAATAACCGTATCGGTCATGATCGTTGCGGGGTTAGAGTTACACAAAACAACCTCGTAGCCCTCTTCCTTCAGCGCCAGGCAAGCCTGAGTGCCAGCATAGTCAAACTCTGCGGCCTGACCGATCACAATAGGACCGGAGCCGATAATCAAAATCTTCTTAATATCTGTTCTCTTTGCCATTTCTCTTACCTCCCATAAACTACATTGCCATCACATACAGTCAGCACACACTGACCGTTTAATTTCCAACCGGTAAAGGGTGTTGCCCTGCCCTTGGACACAAAGTTGTCAGGCTCCACAACAAACTCTTTTTTCAGATCCCAAACGGTGAAATCATTGCCCAACGGCAAGCCAAATCGCTTGCGGGGATTCACCGCCATCAGTTCGATTAGTTTTTCCAAAGGAATGATGCCGGGCTTTACCAGTTTGGTATACATCACCGCAAAGGCGGTTTCCAAGCCCACGATTCCAAAGGCACTGCCAGCCAAACCTTTGGCTTTTTCTTCAGCGGAGTGGGGCGCATGATCGGTGGCGATCATATCAATGGTGCCATCTCGGATCCCTTCCACCAAGGCCAAGCGATCTTCCTCACTACGGATCGGCGGATTCATTTTAAAGCGCCCATCTTCCTGCAGATCCATATCGTTCATCACCAAATAATGAGGGCCGGTTTCACAAGTGACATTCACCCCCCGGGCTTTCGCCTTCCGGATCAAATCCACGCTTTCTTTTGTGGAAATATGGCACACGTGATAAGCGCATCCGATTTCTTCCGCCAATTTCAGATCCCGGGCAATGGGGCCATATTCGCTCGCACTGCAAATGCCTTTATGGCCGTGCTTCTTTGCATATTCCCCATCGTGAATATAACCGCCATACAGCAAACTGTTATCTTCACAGTGGGCTACGATCATTTTACCCAATTTTTTGGCTTCCATCATAGCCGCCCGCATTAATGCTTCATCTTGAATGCCTTTTCCGTCGTCGGAAAAAGCAATGGCATCCCGGGCCATTCCCGAAAGATCGGCCAGCCGCTCCCCTTTCTGCTCCACAGTGATGGAGGCATAGGGATAAACCCCTATGGTTGCATCCCGGCGGATGATCTCCAGTTGCTCTTCCAAATGAGCCACGCTATCAGGCACCGGATTTAAATTCGGCATCGTGCAAACAGCCGTATATCCGCCCCGAGCCGCCGCATTAGAACCGCTCAAAATGGTCTCTTTATAAGAAAATCCCGGTTCTCGGAAATGCACGTGCACATCACAAAAACCAGGAAATACAATATAATTGGAATGATTAAAAGGGCTATTCTGCAAAATAGAAGAAACGGGGGTCTCGAAATCGGATCCCAGATCGGTTTTCATCAATTTTGCCTTTAACATTTCTGCCATTTAAACTCTCCTTTTATAAAAACAAAAGCCTCACCGAAATCGGCAAGGCAGACACACTAAAATCGGCTTAGGGCGCAATTTACCCTCACCGTGGTTGACTCTTATGGTTCATCTTGCCGATCTCACTGTATCGCCTTAAAGATTTATTTGATTTATTTTATCATTCTTTGAAAAATTTGTCAACAGAATTTATAAAAAATAAGCCACTAAAATTTATAAAAAATAAGCCACTAAAAAGTGGCTTATTTTTTGCAATTATTCGTGCTCTTTTACCCAAGCGGCGGCTTTATCTTTTGCAATGCGCTTGATATCTTCCTTGGTATAGGGAGATTCAGCACCGCCGTTTACGTAAATGAAATACTTTCCATCGGCCGTTTGATAAAGAGTTTCCTCATAGCCGGCGGCATCACCGAAAGAACCAACGGTTACTTTTTTAACAATCACAGATTTTTCGGTATCGTATTCATATTTACAAATGGTCTTTTTCATTTTTAACACTCCTTTTTCTTTATTTCTCGCTTATTATAACGCATTCCCCCTCTTTTTTCAATCTTTTTTCGTCGATTTTTGCCTCTTTGCCGATGAATCTTCAGGAAAAAGAGGATATTCCTGTTAGATTCCCCAAATTCTGTTACAACCCATTTACATTTATTTCTTTTT
>JAZNEH010000005.1:0-6608 GCA_045588515.1 Eubacteriales bacterium | reverse complement strand
CCACCGGGGCCTCATTCACTCCCTCGCCATTCAAGTCCTTTTTCCCGCCGAATGCTTAAAACGCTCCAGCTGAAGCCAGAGCGTTTTTGATGGTGCGGGAAACAGGACTTGTACCTGCATGAAATTGCTTTCACTAGAACCTGAATCTAGCGCGTCTGCCAATTCCGCCATTCCCGCAGAAGATGGTGGGCAGGGATGGATTCGAACCATCGAAGTCGGTGACGGCAGATTTACAGTCTGCTCCCTTTGGCCACTCGGGAACCTACCCATATGAAGTTGGAGCTGGCGAAGGGAATCGAACCCCCAACCTGCTGATTACAAATCAGCTGCTCTGCCAATTGAGCTACGCCAGCAGTTTCACGCCGCTGCCGCGGTCAATAGCGACTCACGTCGTTACCTTTGATATTATACTGATAAACCTTTCGTTTGTCAATATCTTTTTTTATTTTTTTGGAGTTTTTTTAAAATCGATAGTCCTCCAAAGCAATTTCACCGGAAGAAAAAATACGGCACTGCCCCGTTTCATCCCGCACAACCAAGCCGCCCCGGTCATCAATATCCAAAACCGTTGCCCGGATTCGTTCTTCTCCTCGCACAACTGTAACGGTTTTATCCTTCAAAAAAGAACGACTGCGATATTCTGCCATCACATTTTCGGAATGTTCACACAAGGAGAAAAATCGGTTCACAATTTCCTGCAGTAATCGGCGGCGCATCTTCTCATCGGGCGTTTGTTCCAAAAGCGCACCGGCGATCGAATCCAATTCTCCAAATCCATCTTTCGGCGCAAACAGGTTCAGCCCGATGCCCAGCACCACATATTCCAATGCTCCATCCCCGTTCAATTTGCCTTCGGCCAAAATTCCGCAAACTTTTCTTCCTTTATAATATAAATCATTCACCCACTTGATCTGCAGTTCCAATCCCAACACCTTTTGCACGGCTTGGGCCACTGCCACGGCGGCAATCACGGTGATCCGCAGGGCATCCTGCGCCTGTTCCTTCGGGCGCAGCAGCAAGGAAAAATAAAGGCCGCTCCCCGCCGGAGAGAAAAAGGATCGGCCCAGCCGGCCCCGGCCGGCCGTTTGATAGTCTGCTGCCAAAACCGTTCCTTCGGGCGCGCCATCTTCCGCCATCAGCCGCAATTGTCGGTTGGTGGAATCCGTTTCTTTCAAATAGATCAGGTTCATCTTTTCCCTTTCTAAAAAATAAGCGACAAGGCGTTGGCCTTATCGCTTATAATGTTTAATAATATTGGATCAGAATTTCCGCACCGCTCCGCACATAGGCTTGGGTGAGGATTTTTTCCTGCTGGCCGTCTACTGTAACATAAAACCGTTTTTGGGAATTCTTTTGCACGCCCAGAAAAGAACGAAACTCATTATTCTCCACCAGCGGGTGGCCAAACATTTCATAAATTTCCGGGTTACGGAGAGAAAAGATCTCGGCGACGGTTTGCGAAACATCCACCGTTACTTCCCGTTTTTGCATATCTTTGCCTTCGCCCATCCCCTCAACGGTGATGAAAACGGGGCCATATTCAATCTTTTCTTTTCCGAATAAATTCCAGCAAACGATCGTTGTTACTGTGATGGCCAAAACCATAAACACGGTGAAGGATGCAACCCAATGTTTTCCAACCCAATGAAAAACACGCAAGACCTTTGCCAGCATAAATTATTCCTTCTCTGCCATTTTGGCTTCGGAAGCCGCAATTTCAGCATCAGCGGCAGCTTGCAGCGCCTCAGTTACATTGGTGCCGGTGAGGGCTTTGCGGAAACCATCCATAATCGCATCATAGTCGCTGGCATATTCACGCATTTCCCAATCGGCGGCCTTTGCATTCTTCAAGAGAGATTTTAAGGAATCATCGAAATTGCAATCGGCCAGTTCATCATAGACGGTGATATCGGCATGCAAAGTGCTTTCGTCTTCAAACAAGCTATAGAAATCGGCAGAACTGAAATAATCACTGCCCAGCAATTCAAAAATGGCTTCCGGCTCCCGTTCGCCCCGATAGAAATAGGCCCGGGAAACATAAATGCCATGGGTGAAGCGGCCGATAAATGCGCCATCTTCCTTCTTGCCTGCGGGGGTTTTGGGGAAGGGAATCACTTTCACATCGTCGGTGGAAAGTTCGCCATCAAAAGCATCCGAAGGAGCCACGATCATAGCGGCATCCCCATTCAGGAAATCTTCCACAGCATCCTCGAAGGATTTATTGAAGCAATCGGCAGAGAAAGCGCCGGCATCCATCAGAATTTTGGTATCGGCAACTGCACGTTCCCAACTGGACATTACACCGAAGGTCGGGGTATAACTATGTTCAGCTGTACCACCCTCAGACAGGATCATTTCTTCGATGAAATAATCCAAACCGTCATCCGCAAACCCTGCGGCAATGGGCGTTACATTATTCTCTTTCAGCGTTTTAACCGCTGCCATCAACGCATCCCATGTGGTGGGGTTTTCAATTTTCAGTTCTTTCAGTTTCGTCCGATTATAATAAAGACCCTGGAAGTTTCCGAAGAGAGGATACATAAAGTTCGTCAGATCCGCTTCCTGAGAAAGGTTGTAAATGAACTTACCGCTAGTTTCCATAATGGTAGAATAGGTGCTTTGCAAACTGGCGATGCTCATAATACTATCGGTATCCATCAAGTCGTTAACGAAATCGCCACGCTCGGTGAATATCATTGCGATTTTACCGCTATCCACCTTTTTTTTGAATTTCTTCATTGCTTTGGCGTCGTCCTGATCGGGGATCTGTTCAAACTTCAGATTGATCTGGCTGAGCATCTTCATATCCTCAACCCAGACAGAAAGAACGTCGGCCCAATCTTCCCATTCGGGATCATCGGGGCTGATAGGAATCGCAATGGTCAGATCGATAGGTTTCTGGGTTTCTTCCGCAGAAACGTCTTCATCCTCGTCGGCGGGCTTACAGCCTGCAAACATCGTAAGCGCCATCATCAGCGCAACGATAAGGCATAAAATTTTGATTACTTTTTTCATAGAGCAACCTCCACCTTTATTTGTCTTATCATATCATAACATAAAGAGGAGATAAAATAAAGAGTTTTTTTAAAATTCTTTTAAGATTTTAGATATTTTTGCCGGAAATTTTCAAACCATTCCACCAAAGCAAAGCGAATTTGCTGCTTTTGATCGGCTTTTTTCAAGAAAGAGAGGCGATCTTCCCCCACTGCCACGGCCATTTCCCGCTCGGCATCTTCTGCCGCCACAGCCGGTGCCAAGCAAAGGGCCGGATACAGCACACACCAGAAATTTTCCCCTTCCGCCGCACCGATCCGCAGGCTAACCGCCTGATAGTTCCCGGCCGGGAAGGAAAGGGAGCCATAGGTCTTGGTGGGAAAGAATTGCCGCCCCACCCGCAGTTCCACCGGGGCATCACATCCGTTTTCCATCAGAATTTCTTTCGCTTCACACTCCAATTCCGCCTGATGAGCCCGGGCGGTTTTCAACGCCTCTTCTTGATTTTGGCAGGTGGAGAATAATTCTTCCAACAAAGAAAAAACACCGTTACGTACTTTTATTTTTAATTGCTGATCCACTTCCTGATCGGAATGAGCCACTACGTGAAAGCGCACGACCTGTTCTTTTATGCCGGATGAATAGTTCAACCCACTGGCCAACAAATAAAGCATAGCGCCTGCCAGAATCATCCCCGGCAAAAGGATCCCGAAGATCCATTGTTTTTGAATCATCAAAAAACACCTCCTGCCGAAAGCATCGACAAGGAGGCGTTTTTCTATTCAGTTTACTTCGTGCCGAAGATCCGATCGCCGGCATCGCCCAGACCAGGAACGATATAGCCTTTTTCATTGAGTTTTTCGTCCACGTGAGCGCAATAGATCTCCACATCCGGATGGGCGGCTTGCAAAGCGGCAACCCCTTCGGGAGCGGCAATCAAACACATAAACTTAATGCGGGTTCCGCCCAATTCTTTAATTTGGCGGATGGCATCGATGGCACTGCCGCCGGTTGCCAGCATAGGATCGGTTACAAACACCAACCGCTTGCCGATATTAGCCGGCAATTTGCAATAATAAGGATGAGGTTCCAAGGTTTCTTCATCCCGATACATTCCGATATGGCCCACCCGAGCGGAAGGAACCAGATTCAAAACGCCATCTACCATGCCAAGGCCTGCCCGCAAAATAGGAACAACTGCCAATTTCAGGCCGGAAATCACATTGGTTTTGGTTTTGCAGATGGGAGTGGTGATCTCAACTTCTTCCAAAGGAAGATCCCGCATCGCCTCATAACACATCAGCATTGTAATCTCTTCCACCAACGCCCGGAACTGATTACTGCTGGTGGCAACATCCCGCAGAATGGAAATCTTATGCTGGATCAGAGGATGATCGTAAACTACCAAATTAGCCATTATAAACACACTCCTCGTTGAAATTCTTTGATTTAATCGTATCATTCCGTCTTAACTTTGTCAAGGGAAAAATTTGTTGAAAAAACAGAAAAAGGGCTTTACAAAACCTCCCAAAAGGTATATACTCTCAAGAGGAATAGGTCTTACCCCGCGGCAAGATCCAAAGACGTTCGATAATGATCTTGCAAATCGGCAAGATCATTTTTTTATGGGGAGGCGCAAAAATGGAAAAGCATTTAAGAGCCCGGATTCTGGAAGAGGCCGATATCCTCCGTGCTTTAGCCCGGATCGCCCATGAAATCATTGAGCGAAACGGCCACCAAAACAGCCTGACCTTGATCGGCATCCAACGCCGGGGCGTGCCTCTGGCAGAGTTGATCGCCGAAAACATCCGTAAGTTTTCCGATTTAAAAACCGAACTGGCCACTGTGGATATCACCTATTTTCGGGATGATATGGATCATTCCCGGGTAGACCCGGAGGCCAAAACCCAAACCCCGCCCTGCTCGTTGAAAGATAAGACCGTTATTTTGGTGGACGATGTAATCTACACCGGCCGCACTGTCCGGGCGGCTATGGACGCCATTTCCTCTTGGGGGCGGCCCGCCCGCATCCAGTTGGCAGTTTTGATCGACCGGGGCCATCGGGAATTGCCCTTGCGGGGCGATTATATTGGCAAAAACGTTCCCACCGCCAAAAGCGAACGGATCGAAGTGCATATCCCTCCCATCGACCAAGAGTTTGATGTGGAGTTATATGAAATAAAATAATAGGAGGATCATTTATGAAATTGATCTACAACGTAAGCGACAAACCTAAGTTTGGCGCAAACCTGATCTTCGCATTCCAGCAATTGCTGGCGATTATGGCTGCTACTTTAGTGGTTCCCGTGATCACCAACAGCGCCACCGGGAGCAATATGGACCAGGCTGCCGCTCTGTTCGGCGCAGGTGTCGGCACCTTGGTATACATCCTGTTCACCAAAGCCAAGAGCCCCGTTTTCCTGGGTAGTTCCTTTGCTTTCCTGGGTTCTATGGCAGCCGCCTTCACTGGCGCCGCCACTATGGCTCTGGGCTATCTGGGCCTGATTATTGGTGCTATTCTGGCCGGGTTGGTCTATGTGGTTATCGCACTGATCGTTAAATTGGTTGGTGTTAACTGGATTAACAAATTAATGCCTGCCGTTGTGATCGGCCCCACCGTTGCTCTGATCGGTCTTTCTCTGGCCGGCGCCGCTGTGAACGACCTGAAAACTGCTCCCGCAGGCGGCAACGTTCTGATCGCCATTCTGTGCGGTCTGGTTACCTTGATTGTTACTATGCTGTGCTCCACCTTCGGTAAGAAGACCGCCAAGTTGATTCCCTTCATCTTTGGTATCCTGGCCGGGTATGCAGTTGGCACCGTGCTCACTGTGATCGGCAACGCCGCCGGCATTGATGCGCTGAAGGTTATCAACTTCTCTAGTTTCAACGCTTTGGTAGAAGGCGGCGTTGGCCTGCACACCTTTGTGCGCGTGCCTGACTTCACCTTCCTGCAAGCCTTCACTGAAGCCAAGGCAATCACCCCCGCTTACATCGCAACTATCGCTGTGGCTTACGTGCCCGTCGCATTCGTTGTATTTGCCGAGCATATTGCTGACCACAAGAACATCTCCTCCATCATCGAAAAGGACCTGCTGGAGGATCCCGGTCTGGCCCGCACCCTGCTGGGTGACGGTGTTGGTTCCATGGCCGGCGCTATCTTCGGCGGTTGCCCCAACACCACCTACGGTGAATCCGTTTGTTGCGTAGCCATCACCGGCAACGCCTCCATCTATACCATCGCCACCGCCGCAATTCTTTCCATCATTATTTCTTTCCTTTCCCCCTTCGTGGCCTTCCTGAACACGATCCCCAACTGCGTAATGGGCGGTGTTTGCGTTGCCCTCTATGGCTTCATCGCCGTAAGTGGTTTGAAGATGATCCAGAAGGTGGATCTGAACGAAAACAGCAATCTGTTTGTGGTTGCTTCCATCCTGATTCCCGGCATCGGCGGCTTAACCTTAACCTTTGGTAAAGTTACCATCACCGGTATCGCAACCGCTTTGATTCTGGGTATCATCACCAATATTATCTTGAACAAAAAGAGCAGCAAATAACCTTAAAAAGCATAAAAATCCAACAGAATTATTTTGAATCCTCGGGATTTTTTATTATTT
>JAZNEH010000004.1:0-9379 GCA_045588515.1 Eubacteriales bacterium | reverse complement strand
TCCTCGGTGGATTTGCGCTTTTTGGTGCGCAGGGGATCCCCTTCCTTGGCGTAGCCCAAGGTGATCACCAGCCGAACGGGAGATTCCAACCCACAGAGTTTACGCAGTTTTTCATCATCCAACCAGCCTAAGATGCAGGTACCCAATCCTTGGGCCGTGGCCTCGGCGGTCAGATAGGCGGCAACGATCCCGATATCGATGGAACGGTAATCGTTTTTCTTGAGTTTCGCTCCCACGGCGGCGGTGCGAACGTAGGGCTCCTCGCTGATAACGATCAAAACGGGCGCCTGACTTGCAAAGCCGTTCATTCCCATCCCCATCACCGCCTTGGCGGCCTCTTGGGCAGCTTTCCCTTGGCAAACGGTCAGCCGATAGGGTTGCCCGTTGCAGGCCGAGGGTGCCAACCGGGCGGCCTCCAGCACGGCTTCCAGTTTTTCCGGCTCCACCGCCCGGGTTTCATCATATTTCCGGCAGGATTGCCGGTTCAAAGCAATTTCGGTAAAGTTCATAAATTCTCCTTATCAAAAAAGCCCCCGGTTGGGCGATTCTTCCTTGCGAAGGGTCGCCCTATCGGGGGCTTTTATCGTTAGATTTCTACGTCGATGGTCTGTTTCTTTTCGTCGGAAAGGAAAGCGGCTTCTACCACCTGCATCACCCGGCGGATCTCGCAATGCTTCACCAGCTGCTCGGCCTTGCCGTCCATTGCCAAGCAAACGTTACGATAAAAATCGTGTACGTCGCTCTTGGGGATGGGCAGATCATACTCATCCAGAGTCAGGGAATCCCGGGGCGCCATAGTCTTGGTGATCCCGGCGGCGTTTTGAACGGGGGTCACGTCCTTTTCGATCCAGCGGGTCAGTTTCGCCACGTGGCACTGATGCTGCCAATCGGTGATCATGGCGGAACCATCCTTGGCCTGCATATAGAACCGGGGCATAGCGATGAAGTTATAGGTGCCCAGTTCCACATGGGCGGTGGCACCGTCTTCAAAATAAAGTTCCAACTTAAAGCCATCGTCTACTTCGTCGTTGGTATAATGGGAACAGGTGCAATAAACTTTAGTGATCTTCTGCTTAAAGATCTGCAACACTTGGTCGATCAGATGAATCCCCCAGTCCAGGATCATCCCGCCGCCGTGTTCTTTTTCACCCCGCCAGTCGCTGGGGATGCCACGGGAGCCGTGAACCCGGCTTTCCAGACAAAGGATCTTGCCGATCTCGCCGCTATCCGCCAACTGCTTCATAGCCAAAAAGTCTACGTCCCAACGGCGGTTATGATGAACAGTGAACAGTTTACCTGCCTTGTTGGCGGCGGCGATCATCCGATCCACAGAAGCCACGCTCATTTCCACGGGCTTTTCGCAAATGACGTTCTTGCCGGCCTCCAAGCCTTGAATCACCAACGCTTCGTGTACGTCGTTGGGGGTGGCAACCACCACCGCATCCACATTGGGATCTGCAAAGATCGCCTCGTTGGAGGCATAGACCTTAATGCCGTTGGCTTCTGCCGCGGCCCGACGGTTTTCCTTCAGATCATAGGTACCAGCCAAAGAGCAAACGTCGCTCTTCAGGATCTGGCCGCAATGCCAGGCCCCCTGTCCGCCGTAACCGATCACTGCAATGTTTTTCATTTTCTTTACCCCTTTCTAGGTATCTGGGGGTATTATACCACACCTTTTTGAAAAAGTCTACCATTCAATGGCATATTTTATAAGATTGGGAACTGCAAAACCACCTTAAAGAGATCCCCATCAATCGTAAGCACCATCGATCCGCCCTGCAGTTCTGCCAAACTGCGAGCGATTGAAAGGCCCAGCCCGTTCCCTTCCGTGTGGCGGGCGGAATCTCCCCGGGTGAACCGTTCCATCAATTCTTCTTCGCTGATGTTTAAAGACTCCCGTGAAGTGTTTTTAAAGGTAATGATAGCCTGATCGCCAGCCTGTTCCAACGAGAGATAGACCCGTGTTTGCGGCAAGGCGTATTTGATGATATTCAACATCAGATTATCAAAAATGCGCCACATTCTCCGCCCATCGGCTACGATCATCACCTCTTCTTCCGGCCGGGTTGCAATTAATTGAAGGCCTTTTTCTTTCAGCCGCTCTTCATATTCCCCAACCGCCTGGCTCAAGAATATGCCGGCATCGCATGGCACCGGATGCACTTCCAAATTACCGGTGGAAGCCTTGGAGGCTTCCAAAAGATCCTCCAAAAGCCGTTTCAGCCGTTCTGCCTGGCGATTCAACACGCCGGCATATTCCTGCACCTTTTCGTTTTCGCAAGGCTCCCGCTCAATCAGATCTGCATAATTAATAATAGAAGTTAAGGGAGTTTTAATATCATGGGATACATTGGTAATCAGTTCGGTTTTCAGCCGTTCGCTCTTCAATTGTTTTTCCACTGCGATCCCCATCCCTCGGCCAATACTATTGAGATTTTCGCCGTGGCGCTTAAAATCCCAGAACATTCCGCCGGTATCGGTTCGATATTGCAGATCGCCCCCGGCCAGGGCCTGGCCGCCCTTTTGCAGTTTGCGGAGCGTGATGGCAATCCAAAGGATTGCCGGGATGAGCAAAATCTTTTCTAAAATCCAAAAAACCAATAAAACATCCGATTCCCACCAAGTGAGAAAGATCACCATCAGTTCCGCCAGAGAAAGCGCCGATACTCCCAGCCATGTGCGCCAAACCATCGGAATGGCCCGCACCAATGACAAAATCCCTCGGCCCAATTTCTTTAAAAAACGCATAATTCCCCGCAAAAGAATATAAACCGCCGTATGCTTCAGCAGGTTTTTTTGTTTGATGCGGGCGGAAATGCTCATAGATAGGCCGATAAACAGGGAGAGCAAGAGCATCCCGCCGAAAACGAATGCCACAACCCCCCATATTTGATCCTTATAGATCGCTTGTTCAATACACGAAACGATTAACACGCCTAGCCCTACGTTCAGGATCAACAAAAGATCAATCGGCACACGGTGCATAGCCCCGGGCATTAGATCTTGGGTTCCCGGCTGGCGAGCGGAAACGCTCATCAGGCAAATGAAGCAGGCAATCGCCAAAAGAAAACTGATCACCCCGATGGGATAAGCACTGTAACGCAGGTGATATCCCCCTTCCACAAGCCGATAGATCTGTTGATAATAATCCGCCTTCGGAAACCCCTTCCGAAAGCCAACAGAAACCGTATAGAGTTTCATATTCTCCGTTTCCGGCGTTGTTCCCCGATAAAAAAGAACATCTGTTGCCTGCCCGGATTCGTTTTCTAAACTCGCCATAGTAAAGGTTCGTTTTCCAACGGTTTCCGTTGCAGTTCTTTCTGCCAACACCTTCCCATTCTGATCGGTGATCCGATAAACGAGATTGGCATTTGGCTCATATACGCCGTTTTCAGAAAGAACGTCCCAAAGCAAGTTGAGGGCTTCACTACCTAAAGAGTCTTCCATCATATTTTGAAAAGCCTGGTCTTTAGATTGGGTATATAGTTCCAGATCCCAAGCTACCACCGCCAGAAACACCGAAAGCACCAATAAGCAGATGGCGATCACACAACCGATAAACAACAGCGTTTTTCCCCATAATGTGCGCATCCAATTCATTTCCGTTCCCATCCTTTCTCAATTTTATAACCCTGCCCGAAAATCACCTTTAAATAACGTGGATTTGCAGGATCAAATTCAATCTTTTCCCGGATATGGCGGATATGCACCGCCACCGTATTATCGGAACTCAGCGGAGCCTCTTTCCAAACTTGCCGATAAAGATCCTTGGGCGAATAAACCTGCCCGGGATGGGCCAGTAACAATTTCAAAATTTCGTATTCCTTTGGCGTTAAGGAAACGGGTTCTCCATCAACTGTTACCGTTTTATCCCGATCATTCAGTTCCAACCCGCCCACAGTGAACACCTCCGGCTCCGAAACTCCGCCGCCCAGCCGCATATACCGGCGCAACTGGGAGCGCACCCGGGCAGAAACTTCCAGTGGATTGAAGGGTTTTGTGATATAATCGTCTGCCCCCACGTTCAAGCCCAAGATCTTATCCGCATCCTCGCTTTTGGCGGTGAGCAGAATGATCGGAACGTTGCTATGCGCCCGGATCTCAGCCATAGCGGCAATGCCATCCAGTTCCGGCATCATAATATCCATTAAGATCAGGTGCAATTCTTTTTGCTTCGAAAGTTCCACTGCTTCCCTGCCGTTATGCGCCTCATAAAACACATAGTCCGGATCGGATAAATAAATTTTCAAAGCGTTAACGATATCCTGTTCATCATCGCAGATCAGTATATTCGGCATTTTGATCTCCTCCTTACGTTCTGTAACCATTATACGCCACCTTTGATGAAATGAAAATAGGGAAACCCCTTAAGATTTGATGAAGAATCGCCTTGCAATCTGCGGAAAAGGTTGTTATAATGCAGATAGAAAAATATGGGGGAATTTTCCAATGAGTTTGAAACTTTCCAAAACAAAAATCGAATCCTTTCAGGGGAACGTTTTACCCCTTTGGTTAGAGGGCAACGAAGACCTGACCCATGCCGAGATCCAATGGACGGTGGAGGGGGACTGCGTAACTGCCCGGTCCTTTAAGGGCGAAGTTCCCTACAGTTTCAATTACGGCGTGATGCTTACGCTGATTGCACCGGGGGAGGCTATCGTTTCAGCCGCCTATGATGGGCAGGTTTATTCCTGCGCCGTTTCTGTGCGCCCTATGGAAAAAGCCTCCTCCAACGGGGAACTCCAATACTTTTTCGGGGATCTCCACGCCCAATTCATTCAGCAATTCACAAAGGGCAAGAGAGAAAATGGGGGCCGAATAGCGGCAGACCATCCGCTTGCCCTCGTACCCGGGGCCGGGCTCGCCCCTTTGCCAATCTTCCGGCAAGGTATCAAAGCCGTATTTCATAGAAAGGCGCAAAAATTCATCACACATTCCCTTGATGATCTGTACCCCCCGGCCGTTGCACATAGGCACGAACAGGTTGATCAACCCAATAGTGGCCAAGCCACCCAATTGGACGGTCTTTTCCGCCAGCAAAACCTTCTTGCCGCTGCGGGCGGCTTCCACTGCGGCGGCCACACCGGCTACTCCGCCGCCTGCCACCACAAGATCATAATTCAAACGTTGCACAAAATCCATTTTCACGCCTCCTTTTTCTTTAATATATCAGAAATCCCTTCCAAAATAGAACCTGGACTGTTTGAAACAGTCCCCGTTTTTTATTCCTTATCGTTTGTAATATCGCCGTTGCCGCTGATGGGGATCGTTTCTCCCAAAAAGGTGGGCTCCGGCTTCAAAATGCAATAGATCATATCCTTGCAACGGGCTAAAACTTCCCGCAGTTCTCGGCCGATCTGCCCCCGATAGCGCCGATAATCGGCGCCCACGCCGTAGGCCTCCAGCCCCAGAGCATCCGCAATATATAAAGCCCGGTGCAGATGATATTCCTGACTGACGATGACGATTTTCTTCGCCCGAAAGATCTCCTTGGCCCGATAGAGGCTCTCGTAAGTCGAAAACCCGGCGTGATCCATAAAGATATCTGCCGAAGGAACCTCGGTCTTGGCGTAGTCCTTCATTACGTTGACCTCGTCGTAGCCTTCCCGGCCGTGATCCCCGCTCATCAGCAGTTTAGGAGCAACCCCGGCTTGATAAAGTTCGATGCTTCGCTCCAGCCGATCTGCCAGCATAGGACTGGGGCGATCGCCCCAGATGCCGCAGCCCAAAACCAAGATGCAATCCACGTTCTGCAGCTCTGCCGCCTGTTCCGGGGTATAGATTCTGCCCTTGGCTTTTCCTTTGACCCAAGCGTTGCCGCCCATCAGCGCCAACACTCCCAAAAGCATCACACCGCAAAGCACCCATACAATGATTTTTAACTTTTTCTTTCTCATGGCCGATACACCGTTCCCACAAAGAGGGGCAGATCATATTCCGAGGTAATGGCGAAGATAAAGGGGCGGTTCACCTTCACCTGAACCTTCGGTAATTTCGTTCCCGGTGCTGACTCTTCATCCAGTTGTTCAACGGTATAAGCCGCCGCCTCGCAGCCTTCTTCATTGATCTTCACCCGGGCATCGTGCTGTACCTTTGATAAATAGAGAGGCAATTCTTCCTCCACAAATTCCAGATTAAACTCCGCCCTTTCGGAATCAAATACGTTTTGAACCCCCAACTCTTTCAACGCCTCGTTCAATTTTATTTGAGAGGAAATATCAAAACGGGGAACCGAAAAATAAATTTCATATTCAGAATAATCCCCGCCGCCGGAAACGATCTCTGCGATCTTTGGATCCTTCAACAAGTTTTGAGGATCCACGCCTTCATCCGGCAAAATAAAATACATATTCCCGCTATTGGACATTCTCTGATAAACCACTTGATAGTTTTCGCCCTTCAGGTATCCGCCTTCGTAGTTCTTATTCATAAAGAGGCACTTCACCTCTTCATCGGGCGCATAAAAGGTTTTTTCCCGGGTTTGTGTTTGCCAAAATTCATCCGCCCACTTGGCCCGGTAATAGATGGTGGTTGCCAAGGCCAAAACCGTATCGGGCGACATTTGGAGATCCTTGATCTGATCCTTCAATAACCCGCCGGTTTGTTCATCCAGCCAGTTCTTCAAAAGCGTGTTCATCTCTTCGGAGCCTAAATCCCCCCGATAGGAGGAGGCATAATAATTCTTTGCCAACCGCTCCACCATATCCTGATTGATGGTCAAAACGTCGTCTAGCCAAACGGAACTGGCCAAGATACTGGTTAAGGCGCCGTCGTCACGATAATTGGCGTTCCAAAGGGCCCGGCATTTTTCTCGCAGAGTTGCCACGTCGGAAACCCCCAGCAGATCCAAGATCTGTTGGCGGCTTTCCCCTTCGGTCACTTCTGTCAGCATCGCCAATGCAATATAAACGTTTAACGGTGAATAGATCTTGTTTTCCCTTTGGTTCGTTGATAAGATCCCGGCCATACTCTTTTGCAAAAAGGAATCAATATTGCCGCCTTGCTTTGCATATTTATTGCGGTCGCTCCGTTGATTCTGCCATTCTTCCCATTCTTCCTCTTTTAGATAAGAGGCCGCATCCGGGTAGTCGGGCGCCGCCAGCACGTTGCTGATTCCATCTTGATCGGTGAAATTTTTAAGCCCCGGCCAAAATAGACCGCCGCAAACGATGCCCACCACCAACACTGCCGCCACAGCGGGCGTTAGCCATTTTAAAACAATTTTTGCGGTTTTCCGCCGATAGTTGCCGGCTTTTTGGATCAGGTCGTTGCCTACCATCCCGATGGCATCCTGCAATTTTTCTTGCTTTTTCATAGCGAGATTCCCTCCTGTTCCAGATAGTCCGCCAATTTTTGGCGGGTGCGAAGCAGGCGCATTTTCACCTTGCTCTCACCAAAGCCAAAGCGGCGGCTTAAGTCCTTAACAGATTCGAAATACCAATAACGGCAAAGGAATAAATGTCGATCCTCCTCCGGCAATTGCCGTAAAAAGGCGTCAATTACTTTTGCCAGTTCCCGCACTTCGATTTCTTCTTCCACGTTCCGGGTCGAAGGAATGCAATCTCCCAATTCCTCCAAGGTCAGTTCCACCTGCCCGCCGCCCCGCTTTGCCGCAGTTTTACTGCGCCATTTTTTCAGCGAAAGGTTCCGGGTGATCTTGCCCAAAAAGGTACCCAAATGGCCGGGTCGATGGGGTGGCATACTGTTCCAAGCCCCTAAATAAGTGTCGTTGACGCTTTCGTCGGCATCCTCCCGGTTATGTAAGATCTGGTAAGCGATGGAATAGCAATAGCTGCCGTATTTCCGCTGGGTCTCCTTGATGGCTTGCTCCTTGCGATCCCAATATAATTCCACAATGGAACGATCGTCCATCCTCAACCACCTCCTCATCCATCAACTACCGATTTTACCCTTTTCGTCACCGAACGACAGCGCCCCGCCGTTCCAATTCCGCCCGCAGTTCTGCAGGATCCACCTGGCGGGTGGTTTTTTGCTCTTTAGCGGCCAGCCCAATGGCAACCCCTGCCGCTTCACCCAAACAGCACACCACCGGCATAATACGGTAAGAGGCCTGAGCGCCGTGGTCGGAGGAGATACACCGCCCCGCCACCAGCAAATTTTCTGCTCCTTGGGGGATCAGACAGCGATAGGGAATGGTATAGTATTCCCCAGGGGCAAAATAATGATGGCTGGTGCCGGTGCCCTCCGGGTTATGGATATCAATATCATAATTGCAGGCGGCAATGCCGTCCTCGAACTTGGTCAGATTCAGGCAATCCTGCTCCGTCAGCACGTAATCGCCGATGATCATCCGGCTTTCCCGCACGCCGATCTCCGGAGCCGTGGCCGCCAGATAACTATCCTCTAGGCCGTCGGCATATTGCTTCAGGAATTCGTAAACCTCTTCCACCTGCTCCCGGGCCTCCAGTTCCGCCTTTGTTACATCAAAGGGATCGGTGGGGTTCAGTTTGATGACCCGGGTGGTGTTAAAATGGATCATTCCGGGCATAGGGAGTTTAAAATACAGCACGTTCTCCCGAGGATTTCGGAATCCCCCCCGCCTCCAGATGCTCCTTATAGGCCTTTTGGAACCGGGGCGCAGAGGCAACAAAGGCATCCACGTCTGCATTGGCTACCCGGAAACAGAGGGTCATAGGCTGGCAAAGGTGATCCTCCTCCCGCCCTAACGTGGTAGGGCAACCGGCTAGATAAGCCAACTGCGCATCGCCGGTGGCATCAATAAAATAGCGGGCTTTCAATTCCAGAGAGCCGCTCTTGGTGGCTAATTTCACCGCCGTGATCTTCCCTTCGGTTTTTACCGCCGCGTATAAATAAGCGTGGAACAACAGCTCCACCCCCGCTTCTTCCATCATTCGGTTTAATATCAACTTCAAATCTTCTTCGGCAAAGTTCCGCACCGGAGCAAATGCGTCATTCAGAGCAGAATCCTTTTGACCCTTTGAATAGGAAGGATGTTCATCCAAACTTTTCCGCATTTTTTGCTGAATTTCTGCGAAAATACCGGCAGAAAGATGGGTACGCTTGCCCTCTTCATCATAATACCAACGCATAAAAGGGTTCACCAGATTATGGACCGCCGCACCGCCCAAGCAATTGCCCTTGTCCACCAGCAATACCTGCAAGCCGCTGCGAGCCGCCGCCAAAGCGGCACCCACGCCGGCAAATCCACCGCCTAAAACGATCAGATCATATTGTTTCATATTCCGAACCTCCTTTTTCTTCATTATATCAAGTTTGTCCCCCGATTACTACCTAAATTCCCATATTTTTTACAAGTTGACACGGGGACGGTTCTCGTGTCAACTTTTCAAAGCCCTCCCGGCGCAGTCTTGTCGCCCCGGGGGTCTTTGACACTTTA
>JAZNEH010000003.1:0-12972 GCA_045588515.1 Eubacteriales bacterium | reverse complement strand
ATATCATCATTGCGAAAAGAAATGCAGCCTGCGGCTGATGATATACACCTTCGGTGATGAGATGCACGCTTGCGCGTGATGATATACCATTGCTTTCGCAATGGATAAAAAATCGACAGGTCGAAACCTGTCGATTTTTGGCGGAGGATTAGGGATTTGAACCCTAGCGACGCTATGAACGCCCTACGAGATTTCGAATCACGCCTCTTCGACCACTTGAGTAATCCTCCAAATACCATTGTATTTTATCATAAACTTCATTTGATTGCAAGAGGGTTTCATATTTTTTCGTTTTATGATTATGATATAGTATGAAACTACTGTTTATTATCATCATAATTTTAATTTTTCCGTTATCGGCTAGCGGGGCTGTGAATAATTCGGATCTCATTATCAACGGCGGAATCCAAGATCTGACCCTTCAGGAAGGAGAGAAATATCAATTTAGGGCGCAAGATGATCTTACTCGAATTCCCATTCTTAAAAATCTTTACTTTCAAAGCACCAATCCTCCGGTTGCAACCGTTGGAAAAAGAAACGGTATTCTCCGGGCTCATTTTCCCGGCCGCACAACCATTATCATTACGTCTGCCGATGGCGACAATGCCACCGTCGAAGTTACCGTTGAAGCCGCAGAAAGCAAAAAGGCTTCGCCACTATTTTTCTGTGTGTTATTATTCCTTGCCGCCGGGTTTGGAATCTTATTGCTAAAAGAATAAAGGCGTAACGCAAATGCGTTACGCCTTTTAATTCCATTATGCGCCGTAGCCCAGATAGCAAGCAACCATCTTCGCTACTTCTGCACGAGTGATATTATTGCTGGGATTCAGGTAATGTTTACCGCCCCGCTCTTCGCCGTTGATCATACCATACTTACCAACAGCCAAGTGAACATAAGGACGGGCCCATTCAGCTACATTGGCTTCATCTGCGAAGGCAGAACCATCAGGAGCCTTATAGTTCATATCCACTTCACCGGCGATCTCAGCATAGTAAACATCGCCAGTCTTACCAACGATCCCATCGGTAACCATACAGAGGGAAACCAGAACCTTCATAACCTCTTGACGGGTTGCTTTCTTGGAACCGGCAAAGTTGATCTTTCCGGTGCCCACATCCAAAGCACCAGCCATCAAGCCGGCAGAAGTAGCAGCCTGAACATAGGGTTTCGCCCAATCTACAACCGTATCAGCGTAGCTCAGATTATACTCACTGAAGTTCGTTACATCCAAGCCCAGAACACGGCAAGAGATCGTTGCGATCTCATAACGGGTGATTTCTCTGGCACCGTTAAAGTAGCCGTTTTCATCGCCCTTCAAGATTCCGAAACTACCATCATTCATATAGTTTACATAGGGTTTTGCCCACTCGGCAATCTGGTTGGCATCTTTATAAGAAACTGCGCTACGATCAGAGATCAAATACAGAGTTGAGCGCCGTTCGGGAACTGCCAGTTGAATGGTATCGCCAGCCTCATTGGTTGCTTCACGAATGGTGCGGGGAGCGATCACATAAACCGTTGTCTTCTTTTGATCCAATTTAACGGTAGCAGTGTTATCCTTGGCCAAATCGAGCATCAAGCCATAGGAAGGATCTGCAAAGAAGTTTGCATAGGTATCTTCTTTTGCGATCTGAACCTTACCCTGAACAGCCACGCTGGTAACTCCGGCGGGCAGATAGATCGTGTAGGCATAATCGCCGGTAGCAAGTGCTGTATAAGTCTGCTCGCCAACCTTGGCGGTAATCACAGTTTGATTTACGTTACCGGCCTGGCTCAGTACAACAACTTTCGCGCGGTTGGTGGTGGAGCCATCCTCAGAAGTTACTTTAATATACGCACAGCCGTTTTCGTTATTGTCAACAACGAAGACGCCGTTTTCACATTTCTGGGTGCAAGCATAATCATAGAATACTTCATAGGTTGCACCCGGAGCAACTTCTGCGTTGATGGTGCCAGCGCCGGAAAGACCAAAGTTCAGCACATAGCCAGTCTTTGTTTTTCTGGCATTGGGAATAGAGAGAATAGAAGCATCGTTGCTCAAACCACGGTTAAAGGTTAAACTATAGAACGCTTTATTAACGTTATTGCCAGCGGTTGCTTCCAAAGTGAATCGGTTGCTACCCGCATTTGCCAAATTCAGTTCATAAGCACCAGCCACAGGAATAACCGCATTACCATTGGCATCGATCACTTTCAGGTTGCTGCCACGATAAGCAATGGGGCTAACCGTTACGCTCTTCATAGCGCTGGAAACGGTTGCTTCATAAGCATTGGGAGAAACTCGATTCATCCCTTCAACGGCAGTAACACCAGCCAAAGTTAGATCGGCATTGTTCTTCACATAGTTTACAGTGACGGAATATTTCTTGGTATCCACGCCGTTCTCGGCGGTAATCACCAGATAATATACATACGGAGTGCCGGGAACCAGGATCTGAGAAGTTTCATCCGCATTCAGGATCTCATCGGTCAACATTTCGTCTTTATAATATTCAACCTTGGCCCCCAAGGAAAGTTCATTGGTGGTGCCGGTTGCAAAGGCGGGATGATAATATAACAACAGCCCGGAAGTCACATCGATATTGGTAACACCGATCAGGCCATCATCGCAACGCAGTACTTCTGCCTCATTATTGAGAGTACGGTTCAAGGTGATGGTGAAGGACTTGGTTTCCTTCGCATCCAGAGAAGTGATGTCGACATAGAAGTTTACAACGTCGGTTCTGCCGGCAGTCTTCATAGCAGCGATGATATCCAAGGACGAAGCCGTTACTTTCTTTTCAGTATCCAGATAGATGGTTTCTTTAGAGAATTCGCCTAGTTCATACGGGCGGAGATATTCGGTTACGTTACCGGCAACCGTATCGGTATAAACAGCGGTATCTTTATTGAACTTTTCGGGATTCTTGGTGAAGTTATACTCGGCGCTCATCACGCTTTCTGCATCGGAACGTTGGGTCATTTCCCAATCCAGGAACGTATAGTCAATCTTAACACGAGTGGCATCTTCCAGCGTATAAGCCGCTGCATTATGGATAACCTTATAGGCTTCCTTAGGCGCTAAGCCCATAGAAGTTTTGGTGTTATTGGCATAGTAGTTACCGGAGAAATCCCACATCGTGCCGACAGCGATACCGTAGGTTCTGGTGATACAAGAATAGTTGATCATATGGTTACCCTTCATCACAATCATATTGGACGTATCAGCAGTTTTACAGTCACCGTGCATACGGAGAGTTGCAGTGTTATTAAAGAAACTATCAGCGTGATCAGATACAACGGTGTTGTTGGTTACGTATACCGTCATATTTGTACCGGTAAATTGACAGTTGATATAACCGCCGGTGGGGAAGCAATGATAGAATACGTTATTATCCCAAAAATAAACGATATTCTTCATACTAGTCAGGTTTGTATTGATATGGTGATTGGTGTTGAAAAAGCATCCGTTGGTGCCGGATCCAACGGGGCCAAAATAGCAGTTGGTCCAAGCAAAGTAGGGAGATTCAACATCACGGGAACGATATTTATCCCAAACGCTTTGTTTGTTTTCGGAGATATAAAGTCCGTCAACAACCAATTTTTCGATCAGGGGACCGATCAAAGCTTTGGAAACATTTACCACACGGATATCATACATATACAGGGTGGTATATTCAGAGCCTACGCCGTACTGCTTATTAAAGTTGAAGATATTTGTATTGGCAGCTCCGCTACGGTTCAAACCGCCGCCGGCACCGTCGGCCAGAATATTCTTCAAAATGGTTACGTTGCTGGCATTACGGCTGATATCATCCACATAGGAGCAATTAGCGCCCATTTTAATACCGTCTACCGTAATCACATAGTCATCAGCATCGGGGGATACCCGCAGGCAAGCCTTAAAGAGGGTTTCGTTTACATCGTTTGCCCGAGCGGGATTCAAAGTCCACTTAGAATTATCTACGATATCCTGGCTGAGAATATCATAGGGTTTGACATTGGGGTTCACGCCATGTTGCGCACCCAGAATGGTGCAAGAGCCGGTAATCAGCAATTCATCGGTATATACACCGGCAGGAATTACGATGGTGGGCGAAGCAATGCCCTTAGCGTTTGCATCTGCAATAATCTCGGCAACGCTACCAAAAAGGGTTTGGCCAACAACGGTGCGATAGATAACACCATCCCAATGGAAGGGGATCATAACACCGGGAGCCTGAGCGGAAGCCATCGGATGATACATATAGTAACCGGGATAGGCTTCTGCTAAAGTCTTGCAGGAATCAATATTGCCGATTACTTCAATATTAACAGTATAAGAAGGAGAAAAAGTGTTCGCAGCGTCTTTGGGCTGTGCATTCAGATAAATGGTTGCTTTATTGTTTGTATCGGTTCTCAGTTCAGAGAGTTTGATCTGGTCCATCAGAGTTGTTAGACCGGAAATGGCGCCAGTGCCGCTATCCTTATGAGCAGCCTTATAAAGTTTGGCATCATACTGCTCGCCGAAATTGAAAACGGGGGCAAACGGAATATCCTTAGCTTCATAAGCTATGATATCCACGGTGTAGTTCTCGTTATCCACCCATACCAAAGGCCAGTTGCTAACGGATAGTTGGCAATCCAGATTGGTTCGAGTGAGATCGGGAGTTACATAAAATTCCGTGCGGAGCAGGCGGCCGTTGGCACTATCTGCATAAACGGGATTATAGATACACTTACCGTTGGTATCGCCGAAATAATTATAAGACATATTGATATAGGTGTCATTGCCGGCGCCTTTAACGGTGGGGATCTTATATGAGTTGATCATCACGTTCTTATGGAAAATGAAGCAGTTGGTCTGATCGTTTGCCGCAGATTCAATCAAATATTCCGGAACAACAACGGTGGTGAGGGTATCGGAATAGATATAGTTATTCTGCAGATTAATCACGGAGTTTTTATTGATGAACTCATAGTGGATCAAGCCGGCAGAAGCAGAGGCGTTATGGAAAACCGTATTGCTGATCTGCAATAAACTGCTGGGACGGCCATCCGCATTGGAAATATTAACATCAGCCTTAGCGCTGATGAAATCATAATTCTGAGCTGCATTATCAACCGAAATCACGTAACCGGCGGGGGTTACACTGTCGTTGAAGAAGCAGGAACTGCTGATTTCGATCACAGGGGCAACGCCATTAGCAAACCAGGTTTTAGCCAAGAAGCCGACGGGGTTGTTCACATAGGCCAGACCTGATACATATAACTCAGTAAAATAGGGCGCAATAAAGGACTTAGCGGGAGTTGCGGCTGCCAGATTTACACCGTAGCCGGAAACATAGATATTCTCCATCCGCAAAACACGGCTATGACCTTCGCTGCGCAGGAACAGAACATAGTTCTGGGATTTGGTGTTTCCTTCAGTTGCAAAGATCGTGTTTTTGATCGTCAGTTCAGAAGAACCGGTTGTACGGAGATAATCCAGATAGGCACTCCCTGTACCAAAGGTGATACCATCGATGGTTACGTTAGCATCAATGGCTTTCTGAACAATGGAAATATTACATTCCAACACCGCCTCGGGATCCCGGGCAACCTGCGTCCAAGCAACATTTTTATTGCCGCCATTATAATTAGGATCTTTACCTGCATTGGGGCCCAGCAAGGTGAGACCGTGGGACAATTTGATATCCTCGGTATAAACGCCTGCTGTGAGCAAAATAACAGGGCTGGACAAATTCAGAGCCTCTGCACGGGCTTGAGCTGCCGCAAAGGTGCTGAAATGGAAATCCTTATTAAAAGAATCATTAATCCATTCGCCACGGAACTGATAAGAAATCGCAGTTCCTTCTTTCAGGCCACTCCAGGCAGGGTTTACCACAAATGCAGTATTCAAAAGAGTTGCATACTCTTCTGAAGCAGCTGCGGCGGGGAAAACCATTGCCGAGCAAAGGGATACCATCATTGCAATCAAAGCAAGAAATGATACCAAATGCTTCATTGTTTGTTTCATAATGAACTTTCACTCCTTAAATGAAATCTGCTGATAAATATATATAAGCAGCATCATTATACCAAAAAAATCCCCTAAAGGGCATAACTTTATGTTGTTAAAATGCAACACTTTGTTGTATTTTTGAAATTTCTTGCGGCAATTGTTTCCATTTCGTTATTCTATTTATCCAAAAAGCATCATACATTGCCACAAAAGAAAGGAGGAACCGCAATGAAACGGATTTCTACAATTTTAATTATATTAGCCCTAACCTTGACATTTTTCACACCCCGGATCCATGCCCAGCCGGAGTTGAAGGTGCCCTCGGCAATCTTGATGGAACAATCCACCGGCACCATCCTTTTAGAGCAAAACGCCGATGAAAAGCGAGCGCCGGCTTCGGTTACAAAAGTAATGACCCTTCTTTTAATTATGGAGGCACTAGACGAGGGAAAGCTGACCTTAGACCAGATGATCCCCGTTTCGCCGGAAGCCGCAGGAATGGGCGGAAGTCAGGTTTATCTAAAAGAGGGAGAAAGCCTCAGCGTGAAAGAGATGCTGAAATGTATTGCCGTTGTTTCAGCCAACGATTGTTGCGTGGCGATGGCAGAGGCCATTTCCGGGAGCGCATCTGCTTTCATCGAGGAAATGAACCGCCGGGCGGCAGAATTGGGAATGACCAACACCCACTTCAACAGTTGCACCGGCCTGGACACCGAGAACCATTATACCACCGCCCGGGATATTGCATTAATGAGCCGGGCTTTGATGGCCCATCCGGAAATCACGGAATACACCACTATCTGGATGGATTCCATTCGCAACGGCGCCTTCACCCTTTCCAACACCAACCGGCTGGTGCGCTATTATGAAGGAGCCACCGGCCTAAAGACCGGATTCACTTCCACCGCCGGTTATTGTCTTTCCGCCACCGCTACCCGGGAAAACGTTTCTTTAGTGGCTGTTGTTTTAGGAGCAACCACCAGCGACGAACGCTTTAATGATGCCAAAGCATTGCTGAACTACGGTTTTTCCCAGATTGCGATCTACGATGAAGCACCGCCGGTGCCCAGCGGCGTGAAGGTCTTAAAGGGAACCGAGCCCTTTGTGACTCCCATTTGCTTAAAAAAGCCTTCCTTCCCCGTTGCTAAGGGCAAAGAAAAAGAGATCACCTACACCGTTCAACTGCCGGAAACGGTGGAGGCCCCGGTGGAAAAAAATCAGCGTTTAGGCACCATCGAATACCGATTAAACGATGAAATCATCGGCTCTTTGGACTTGATGGCGGCGCAGGAAGTTCCAAGAGTGGGATTTTCTCATCTATTTTTTAAACTGATTCAATATTTTTTCACAATTTAGACTTGAACAACGCTCATTTTTATGTTATGATGATACAAAGATAAAGGGTTTTTACCAATCAACCCCTTCGGAACAGGAGAACATTATGTCTGTTAAAATCAACAGAAAATACTTGAGTAATTTCATCAATGAACACGAGCATGAATATATGCAACCCTACGTGGAAGTTGCCCATAATATGCTCCATAACAAAAAAGGGCCCGGTAACGATTTTCTGGGCTGGGTGGATCTTCCTTTAAATTACGATAAGGAAGAATATGAACGCATCAAAGCGGCCGCCGCCAAAATTCAAAAGAACTCTGAAGTCCTTTTAGTAATCGGCATCGGCGGAAGTTATCTGGGCGCCAGAGCCGCCATCGAGTTTATCCAGTCCCCGCTTTACAATAATATGAAGAAAAATACGCCCGACATCTATTTTGTCGGGAACAACATCAGCTCCACCTATCTGGCAGAGATTATGCAGATCATTGACGGCAGAGATTTTTCTGTGAACGTGATCTCTAAATCCGGCACCACCACGGAGCCGGCCATCGCTTTCCGGATCTTCAAAGGGCTGATCGAAAAGAAATACGGCGAAGAAGAAGCAAAAAATCATATCTTCGTTACCACCGACAAAGCCAAAGGCACCCTGAAAGGTTTGGCTACCGAAAAGGGTTATGAAACCTTTGTGGTTCCCGATGATGTGGGCGGCCGTTTTTCTGTTTTGACCGCCGTGGGCCTTCTGCCCATCGCTGTTGCCGGCATCGATCTGGATGCTATGATGAAGGGCGCCGCTGATGCCCGGATGGACACCTTAACGGTGAACAACGATTGCTATGCTTATGCGGTGGATCGCACCTTGCTTTTAAGAAAAAACAAGACCACCGAAATGCTGATCACTTACGAACCTTCCGGCGTTTATTTCGCCGAGTGGTGGAAACAACTTTACGGCGAAAGCGAAGGAAAGGACCAAAAGGGCCTCTTCCCTGCTTCTGCCACTTTTTCCACCGATCTTCACTCTTTGGGCCAGTTCATTCAAGACGGCAACCGCAATCTGTTTGAAACGGTTCTGAAATGCAATGAAGTGAAACACAAAATCACCATCGAGGAAGAAGAAGGAAACATTGACGGCCTGAACTTCCTGGCCGGAAAGACCATTCAATATGTGAACGATTGCGCTTTCCTCGGCACTGTTCTGGCCCATACCGATGGCGGCGTCCCCAACATCATTTTGGAATTTGATGCTTACGACGCTTATAACTTCGGATATTTGGTTTATTTCTTTGAAAAGGCTTGCGCTATCTCCGGCTATCTTCTGGGCGTAAACCCCTTTAATCAGCCCGGCGTGGAAGCTTATAAAAAGAATATGTTCGCTTTACTGGGCAAGCCCGGTTATGAACAGGAAACCGAAGAAATCAACAAGAAGATCAACAGACTGGGTTAACCGACATTAGCTCGGGTCTGTTTAAAAAATTTCGAATGTCGGAGAAAAGGAGACCATTATGGTAAAGGTTATTTTGGGCAAAAAGGGCACCGGCAAGACCAAGGCATTGATCGAGATGGTGAACAAAGCGGCCGCCGAGGAAAAGGGCAGCGTGATTTGCGTTGAATATGGCGACAAATTGAAACTGGATATCTCCCATAAAGCCCGTTTAATTGATATTACTGATTATCCCGTGAACACCAACGAAGGCTTGGAAGGCTTCATTAGCGGTTTGTTTGCCGGAAACTATGATATTACCCACGTTTACATCGATTCTCTCTTGAAGATCGTGGGCGAAGATCTGGTTGCCGTTGGTGAAGCGCTGGAAAAGTTGGAAATCCTGACCAAGGCAAACAACGCCACCGTTGTGTTCTTGATCTCTGCTGATGTTGAGACCGCTCCGGAGTCTGTTAAAAAGTATATGTAATTTCAAAGGGGCTCCGTATAACGGAGCCCCTACTTTTTAGGAAACGATACTATGATTTATTTTTGGATCGGCATCGGCTTGATCGATGCTTTTATCATTCTATTTTTTTATCTGCTTTGTTTGGTTGCCCTGCGGCGAAAGCCCAATGATCTGCGCACCCGAAAGTTCCCGGATGGGCATCCGATGAAAAAGGTGCAGGCGGCCATTCAAGAGGGGCGAAAGTTCCATCTGCAGAATTTCGGCGAGCCCTTAGTGATCGAAGCCAACGGCGTGGAACTTTTTGCCAAACGTTATGTGCCGGAAAATCCCAAGGGGCGCATCCTGATGATGCACGGCTACCGATCTATTGCCGAAAACGATTTCAGTGTAGGCGCAAAATTCTTTTATGACTTGGGTTATGAACTAATCTTGGTGGACCAGCGGGCCCACGGAAAAAGCACAGGATCTTGGATCGGGTTTGGTATTTTAGAACGCTACGACTGCCTTTCATGGGTTCGCTTTTTGAATGCCACCTATGGAGAACTGCCCACTTTTTTGAACGGTATCTCTATGGGCGCCACCACGGTTCTGATGGCCTGCGGCTTAGAGTTACCCTCCAACGTAAAAGGCGTGATCGCCGATTGCGGGTTCACCTCTCCCAAAGAGATCATCGCCCACGTGATGAAAAAGAAACTGCATCTCCCTACCCTATTGATTCCGCCGCTCAATTTGTTTTCTAAATGGTTCGCCGGCTATTCCTTCAACGCCTATTCGGCGGTTGACGCTATGAAAACCAACCACATTCCCGTTCTTTTTATCCACGGGAAAGACGATCATTTCGTGCCGCCGGAGATGACTTTGAAAAATTATGAGGCTTGCGCCGCTGAAAAGGAACTGATTTTGGTGGATGGCGCCGGCCACGGAACCTCTTTTCTGCAGGACCGGCCTACTGTGGAAAAGGCTGTAATTTCTTTTTTAGACCGATACCGCTAAAACATTCATATTCAGACCCCGACTTTCATACTATGAAGTAAGAAAGTTGGGGTTGATTTTTTATGAGAGATGAAATGCAGGAACGGGCTGTGATGCTGGGAGAATATATTTTAGCCACCGGAGCCACAGTTCGGGCGGCGGCCAAAGAATTCAAAATATCCAAATCCACTGTACATAAAGATGTGAGCCAACGTTTGGAGCGGATCAATCATGAACTGTTTCAAAAGGTGAGGAAGGTTTTGGAATTTAATCTGCAGGAACGGCACATCCGGGGCGGGAACGCCACCCGGGTAAAATACGAAAAGTTAAGAACAAAAGCGGAGTGAAGAGCCCCCCGCGAAGCCGGCGGGCTTCACGTGTCCCCCCATGGGACAACTAAGGGCTGATAAAGATTTGGGCATAAAAAAGCGGAGTGGTTTCACTCCGCTTTTGTCCATTTGGTCAGTAATTCTTTTGCGATCTTTTCCTGTTCAAGGCAATGCGCTTTATCCTGCAAGGTGGTGCCCGCCACCTTGCGGAGGCAAAGGTAGAAGGTGGTATCCTCGTTCCAGCCCTCCACCGTTTTCAAAAGGTCGGTGGCATTAAGGCGATCCCCTTCTACCATGGGGTGAGTCCCCAAAAAGTCCAAGGACTGAAGCACGTTATTTTTGTGGAGTGTACCATAGATCTCTTCGCTCACCAGATAAAGAATCGCCTGACCGGAATTAACCTGCACCAGCATAGCGCTGGGATCATAGCCGTTGAACTGATCGTTATTGGCACTGGTGAACACTCTTACAGTCTGTTCGCCGTTTGCATCTACATCGGGAACCTGCGGAGTAAGCCAATCCTCCAGAGCCTGCACCTGAACCGGATTATGGGAAGTATCCCGGGCATAGAGCAGATTAAAATCCGCCTTTTCCTTTGCGCCGCAACTCCGGATTCCCACCAGCAACACAATCACGCCGATCACGCCGCCGATCACATACCATTTATAATAATACCAAAAATTTTCTAATTTTGCTTTCAATCGTATTCACCTCTCCACCATCATAATGCAGGATGCAAAATATGTCAAGAAAGGGGGCAAAAAATTCATAGTTATTTTAAACAGCGCATAGCATTTAAAATAGCCATCATCATCACGCCCACATCTGCAAACACCGCCAGCCACATACCGGCCAGCCCCAATGCGCCCAATAAAAGCACGATACCTTTCACGCCCAATGCAAAAATGATATTTTGCCAAACGATCGCAACCGTGCGGCGGGAAAGAAAAATGGCCTCAGCAATCTTGCGGGGATCATCGTCCATCAACACCAGATCGGCCGCTTCAATGGCGGCATCGCTCCCCAAAGCACCCATAGCGATCCCCACATCCGCTCTGCTCAAAACCGGTGCATCGTTGATGCCGTCGCCCACATAGGTTACTTTGCCGCTTCCCAAGAGGGATTCGGCTTTTGCCACCTTTTGATCCGGCAATAATTCCGAATGAATTTCATCGATCCCCAGAGCCAAACCCACAGTTTGAGCCACTTCCCGGCGATCGCCGGTGAGCAATACCGTTTTTTTAATTCCGGCTTTTTTCAAGTCGGCGATGGCTTGGGCCGCCGTTTCTTTCACCCGGTCGGTAATCACCAGATACCCGGCATACACGCCGTTGATTGCCAGATGCACCACCGTTCCGGGGGTTACACTTTCCGCCGGGCAAATCCCCTGCTCTTTCATCAAAGCGGCATTTCCGAAAAAAAGGGTTTTCCCCTTCACCAAAACCCGGATACCCCGGCCCGGTAATTCTTCGGTTTTGCTAATTAAACTTCGATCCGGCTCTGTTCCATAAGCCTGCAAAATGGATTCGGCAATGGGATGATTGGAATAACATTCCGCCAAAGCTGCCCATTCCAAAAGTTCCGCCTCGCTGATTCCTTTAGGGCAAAGGGTTTCCACCGCAAAGGTTCCATAGGTGAGGGTTCCGGTTTTATCAAAAACCACCGTTTGCACCCGGGCAAGGGTTTCCATATAATTGGCGCCTTTGATCAGAATTCCCTTTCGGGAAGCCCCGCCGATCCCGCCGAAGAACGAGAGCGGCACCGAAATCACCAAAGCACAGGGGCAGGAAACCACCAAAAAGATCAACGCCCGATGGATCCATTCGCTCCAATTTCCTAAGAAGAGCGACGGGATTACTGCCAGAAGCAAAGCACCGATCACCACGCAGGGCGTATACCAGCGGGCAAAACGGCTGATAAAATTTTCTGTTTTTGCCTTTTTGGCTGCGGCATTTTCTACCAATTCCAAGATCCGGGAAACGGTGCTTTCCTCAAAGGGTTTCGTAACCCGCACCTGAATCAATCCATTTTGGTTTAAAGAGCCGCTGATCACTTCATCGCCAACCCCTTTATCCAAGGGCAGACTTTCGCCGGTGAGAGCGGCCACATTTACGGTGGTTGACCCTTCTGAAATCACGCCGTCCAGCGGAATTTTTTCGCCGGGCCGCAGAAGGATCACTTCCCCTACCTCGACTTCTTCGGGAGAAAGAATGATTTCTTCTCCATCCCGGAGCACGCAGGCACGATCCGGCCGGATATCCATCAAAGCGGCAATAGAACGGCGGCTTTTGCCCACCGCCAGACTTTGAAATAGTTCGCCGATCTGATAAAACAGCATCACCGCCACGCCCTCTGGGTATTCCCCAATTACAAAAGCGCCCAAGGTGGCCAACGCCATCAGGAAATTTTCATCAAAAAAGCGGCCATTCACGATATTCAGCCCCGCCTTGCGGAGTACGTCGTAGCCGATTACTCCATAGGGCA
>JAZNEH010000002.1:0-5177 GCA_045588515.1 Eubacteriales bacterium | reverse complement strand
GGCTACCGCATCCGTGAGGCACAAATGGTAGATCGTGTTCCCTATATGCTGATCTTAGGTCAGCAGGAAGTGGAGGCCGGCACCATCTCTGCCCGGAGCCGTGACACCGCCCAGACCGAAACCATGAGCACCGAAGCCTTTATCGAAAAGATCCTGAACGAGATCGCAGAACGGAAATAATCATACAAAAGCCGCTATCGAACGATAGCGGCTTTTGATCTTACATAAGGAGTTTTTTTGATAAAAACCTCCTTATGATCCTCAAAAAACGTTCAATCTACCGGATCGAAAGTTTTAGAGGGGGTTAAAGGGGGAACCTTTTTCAAAAGGTTCCCCCTTACTCTTACAGTGCCTTCAGAAATTCTTCGATACGGGCAGCCAGAACGGCGTGGCCGGCATCATTAAAATGCAGGCCGTCGGAGGTATACTGTTCCCGCTGAGCCGGATCGTTGGAATCGATCCCCAGATCGTGGTAAAAATCCAGAACCGGAATATTGTAATCCTTTGCCTGCCGTTGGATGGCCTCAACGTAAGCCAAGAGCGGCTTTGCGCAAGGCAGTTTGTTTGCCCGGGTTGAAGCGGCCAAATCCCCGACCCGGCGGGCAGGAGTGATAAACACCACCGTTGCATTGGAATATTCTGCCTTCAGGAAGTTCATCAGCCAATAGACTGCCCCGCAGAAAGTTGCGGGTGTCTGATCGCCGTATTCCCCAAAAGGAACATCTCCGTGGCCATAGTCGTTGGTTCCGCCATAGACCAGAATGATATCGGCATCCTTATTCAGATCGTAAGCACGGCCGCAAAAGCAAAGATCATGGCGAGGTTTCTCGCTGGGGGTTCTTTGGTGGGCCAAGCGGGTTCCGCCAATGCCATAGTTATAGGTGGCTTTCAAGCCGCATTTGCGCTCTAAAACGCGATCAAAACGGTTATTCGCCCGATCCCGAACGCCAACGCCCTCTGTGATACTATCCCCTAAAAAATCAATAATTTTACCCTTTAATTTCATTCTTATAACTCCTTTGCAAGATCATCCAATACGCCCAGATCCCAAGCCAGCCGGGAAATGATATATTTATCCCGGATATCTTTAGTGGCCTTAAAGCAAACCGGCAGTAAAGCGGGATCAATGCCGATTTCTGCAGGCGTTTTCGGCGCACCGATGGTATCCAATAATTTTTCCAGATCAGCGGAAGAGGGCAACTCCTCTTCCATAATTTCGAGGATCGCTTGCCAATGTTCCTGAATAACCGGGAATCGGGCGGAATGTTTCGCAACGGAATATTTCTGTTCCTTCGATTCCAAAGCGATCATTGCCTCAGCGCCCTTGCCCCAATAAGTACGCAATTCTTCTGCCCACACCTCAAAAGAGAAGGACTTTGCAAAGGTTTCTGCCTTTCGAGTGTCGGGGATGATATTTTTCATTTTTTCATAAAGTTTAACGGCCATCAAGGTTCCAATGGCGCATTGAATTCCGTGGAGATCCGCCGGAGTGCCGAACTCCAACGCCCGCATATCCCAAAGATGGGAAAAATAATGCTCCACGCCGGAGGCGGGCCGAGATACGCCGGCGTAGGTCATGGCGGCCCCGCCGATCACCAAGCCTTCAAAAACGGCTTCCACCGCTTTTTCATCCCGCTTCAAAAGCCCTTCTGCATTGTCCACACAGCGTTTGAGCGCCAGCCGAACCAAGGCGGCAACCTTTTCACAATAATATTCACCGTTAATTAAATGGCTGATCCGCCATTCGCAGATACTAACGTATTTCGCCAACATATCCCCCAGCCCGGATTGCAACATCCGCATAGGGGCATTTTTCAAAATATCGGTATCACCGATGATAATATCCGGGCAACGGCTGGAAAGGGAGATTTTCAGCCCATCCATATCCATAGAAGAACTGGCAGAAGCATAGCCATCCATAGAAGGAGCCGTTCCCACGATAATGCAAGGAACCTTCGCTGTTTTGCTCAAGATCTTGCCGATATCGTTTAGCACCCCGGAGCCTACGGTTACAATACAATCACAGGAATGATCAAAATGCATCACCGCAGAACCCACTGCCCATTCATCGGGCTTGAGGGCTTCTTTTGGGAACACGTACTGCCCATAAGCAACACCGGCCTCGCTCAAAAGAGCGGCTACCTTTTCGCCGGCGGCCTTTTGGGTGTTCACATCCATCAGCAGAAAGGGCTTTTTAGCGCCCAGTTTCCCCAAACTGGCGGGAAGTTGGCAGATGGCACCCTTTCCGATCACCACATCTTTCAGATCTAGGCAATGCTCCTTGCCGCAGGCACAGATCTCGCCGGGCTTTAAATTCATATAATCAACAGACATATTCCTTCCCCTTATTTTTATGCTTTTATTATAAAATCAAAGGGAAATAAAGTCAACAAAAAAGCGGGCGTCAGCCCGCTTTTATTTGATTTTCTTTCCATTGAGAACGGCGCTGATCAGAGTATCACCCTCGTAGTCCAGATTCAGATGGAAGAAGGGTGCCTTCTCCATCAAAAGCCGGAAGAAAATCCGATCCCCCTCCCATTGAGGCAAGGCATCTATTTGATCTTGGTCGATCCATTCCAGCACGCCTTCGTCACAATCCTTTAGGGTGCCACTGAACTTCTCGATCCAAAAAAGGTGCATCCGTTCTTCCGGCCAGCCGGGGCAACGAAAATCCACTGTGCCCCGGTAGTCCATCCGATCTACTGTTAAGCCGGTTTCTTCCATAATCTCTCGGCGGGCACATTCTTCCGGGGTTTCGCCCGGCAAAAACTTACCGCCGATCCCCACCCATTTATCCTTATTCACATCCACTGCTTTTTTGATGCGATGGAGCATCAGGAATTTGCCGTTATGGACAATATAGCAAAGTGTAGTATCCAGCATAGCGCTTACTCCAATTCAAAGGCACCGGTATACAATTGATAATACTGGCCCTTTTCTGCAATGAGGGAATCGTGGCTACCCCGCTCAATGATCCGGCCATGATCCAAAACCATAATCACATCGGAATTCTGCACTGTGGAAAGCCGATGGGCGATCACAAAAACAGTGCGTCCTTCCATTAATTTATCCATCCCCTGCTGAACGATCTGTTCCGTGTGGGTATCAATGGAGGAAGTGGCTTCATCCATAATCATCACCGGCGGATCCGCCACTGCCGCCCGGGCGATGGAGATCAACTGGCGCTGACCTTGAGAAAGGTTTTCACCGTTATTTTCCAAAAGGGTTTGATATCCATCCGGTAAACGAGAAATAAAATCATCAGCACCTGCCAACTTTGCCGCATTGATGCATTCTTCATCGGTGGCCTGCAAGTTGCCATAGCGGATATTTTCCATAACAGTGCCGGTGAAAAGATTGGTTTCCTGCAAAATCAAGCCAAGGGAGCGGCGCAGGTCGGATTTGCGGATTTTGTTGATATTGATCCCATCATAGCGAATTTTGCCGTCTTCAATATCATAAAACCGATTGATGAGATTCGTGATGGTGGTTTTACCGGCGCCGGTGGCCCCCACAAAAGCCACCTTTTGGCCGGGTTTAGCATACAGCGAAATATCGTGAAGGATCACCTTCCCCTCTTCATAGGCAAAATCTACTTCGTCCATAACGATATCGCCCTGCAGAGCGGTATAGGTAACAGAGCCATCCCCATGGGGATGTTTCCAAGCCCAATGGCCGGTATGCTCGGGGGTTTCGGCGATCGTTCCTTCCGCATCGATATGGGCGTTCACCAACGTCACATAGCCATGATCGGCCTCCGGCTCCTCATCGATCAAAGCAAAGACCCGGGCGGCACCCGCCAGAGCCATAGCAATGGAATTGATCTGTTGCGCCAATTGGTTCACATTGCCGGAAAATTGCTTTGCCATATTCAAGAAAGGAATCATTACATCGATCGTTAGAACGGTGATGACGCCGGTAACGGCCGCCGATATGCCCAGATTAGGAACCCGATTCAAAATTAACACACCGCCCACAATGGCGATCAGCACATAAAGAATATTGCCGATATTTTGGATAATAGGCCCCAGCACATTGGCGAAGGCATGGGCTTTGAAGTTATCTTCAAAAAGTTCATTGTTAACCGCCTTAAAATCAGAACGGCATTGATTTTCATAGTTGAAAACCTTGATCACCTTTTGCCCGTTCATCATTTCCTGAACAAAGCCTTCTGTTTTACCCATTGACTTTTGTTGCCGGATAAAATATTTAGCGGAACCGCCGCCCACTTTTTTACTGATGAGCATCATCATAAAAACGCCCAGCAATACCACCAAAGTGAGCCATACGCTATAGTAGAGCATAATCCCCAGCACGCAAACCAGAACAATCCCTGCTTGCAACAATGTGGGCAATGCTTGAGAAATCAACTGACGCAAAGCATCAATATCATTGGTATAATGGCTCATAATATCGCCGTGTTTATGCGTATCGAAATAGCGGATCGGCAGATCCTGCATCTTTTGGAACATCATCACCCGCATTTTATCCAAAAAGCCTTGGGTGATATAGGCCCCCAATTGGGTATAGCATAAAATAGCCAATAACGACAGTACATAGAGAATTCCCAAAATTAAGATCTTAGGCAAAATCACTTTAGCAGCGGCCGCCCAATCGCCTGTATGGATCCATTGGCCGATATCAGCCAAAACCTTTTGCTGAAAAATGGCCGGCAACGAGGCTGCAACTGCTGCTAAAATAATACAAACGGCCGTTACGGGAAGCAAAACAGGATAAGCCCGGATTAACAGGCCCAGAATCCGTTTCAAATGTCCTTTGGTTTGAGGCTTATTCATCGGCTTCATCTCCATTGCCTCCCTTCGTTTGCTGTTCATAGATCTCACGGTAAACCGCATTTTCCTCCATCAATTGGGCGTGATTTCCCAAAGCGGAAACGGTGCCGTTTTCCATTACGATAATCAAATCCGCATCCTGCACCGAGGCGATCCGCTGGGCAATAATGATCTTCGTGGTTTCCGGAATAAACTCTTTAAAGCCTTTCCGAATCAGAGCATCGGTTTTCGTATCCACTGCACTGGTGGAATCATCTAAAATCAGAATTTTTGGTTTTTTCAGCAGGGCACGAGCAATGCAAAGCCTCTGTTTTTGCCCGCCGGACACATTGGTGCCGCCCTGTTCAATATAGGTATCATAACCCTCAGGGAAGGCCTGAATGA
>JAZNEH010000001.1:0-1984 GCA_045588515.1 Eubacteriales bacterium | reverse complement strand
TTTTTGCTTTATGTTGCCACCCTGCTGACGCTGATCAGCGGAACGGAATACTTCTGGCAAAATAAATCCTTCTTAAACTATAAAGACTAACCCCTTTCAAACGTTTATGGCCTGAAATCAGGTTAAATATAATAAAACAGGAGAACAATATGAACTTCAAGAAAACATGGATTGCATTTGGATTGATCTTAGCTATGCTCTGCACCGGGATCCCCGTTGCGGCCAGCAGCGGTTATCGAGATATTGCCGGCCATTGGGCCGAAGGGGATATCGCCAAGGTTTCCGCCGCAGGCTGGATGAACGGCACCGATACCGGCGTTTTTTCGCCGGGCGGTTCTTCCACCCGGGCGATGATGGTCACCATTCTCCATCGGGTCACCGGGAAACCGGCAGCCAACGTCGCTGCGCCGTTTAAAGATCTGAAAGCCGATTGGTATAAAGAGGCTGTGAACTGGGCCTATGAAACCGGCGTGGTAAACGGAACTTCCTCCACCACCTTCAGCCCGGATAACCTCATTACCCGGCAGGAAATCGCCAGAATGGTCTATAACTATACCCAAAAGGTTCTGGGTCATGACGTTTCGGTGTCCGGTTCGTTGGATGTTTATCCCGATGCGGCCAACACCGCCTCTTGGGCCTATGATGCGATGTTATGGGCCAATGCCAATGGCCTGATTAAAGGCCAGAACAGCGGCAAGAAAAACCTATTAAACCCCGGCGGCAAAGGCACCCGGGCAGAATTAGCTACTATCTTCTCCCGGTTTATTACTTATCAAGAATCGTATCAGCCGGCTCCTGCCGTTAAAGTGACCGTTCCCGTTTTCCTGGGAATGACAAAAGATCAGGCCGTTGACGCCGCCAGCCAGGCCGGCCTCACTGTTAATATATTGGAAGAGCCCGAGGCCACCTTTAACGGCAATTTTGCAGAAAATACGATCCGTGCGCAATCCGCAGACCCGGGCACCCAACTGGATCAGGGCTCCACGATCACCCTTTATCTGAACGTGAAACCCACGCCGGTTTACCTGACCGTTCCTCAATTTGTTGGCTTAAATAAAGTGGCGGCTATGGAATTGGCTGAATCCCTTGGATTCCAACTGACCTTCGACTATATGCAGGACAACCTTGCAGAAAAAAGCACCATTCTCGCTCAGTCCATCGCCCGGGATACCCTTATGGAAAAGGGATCCATTATTCACTTAACGGTGAACGATACCCGGGATTACTCTAAGCATTTAACAGTTGTTTCCTATAATATTAAATGCGCCTACTACGGAGCAACCTGGGAGGGCGTGAAAGAAAATATCCAGAGCGTGAATGCCGATATTATCGGCCTGCAGGAAGTGGACGACGATTCCATCCGCTCCAATTCCACCCCCGGCAGTTTCACCAATCAGGTGCGGCAATTGGCCCACGATCTGGGTTATAAATATTGGTATTTCTCCAAAACATTGGATCTTAAAACCGGCGGTTCCTACGGACACGGAATTATCAGCCGCTTCCCCATTAAGGAAAACAGCAGTTCCGTTGTCTTCTTCCAAGCCCAGGACCACGATCCCAGCGACGGAAAAACAGATGAAGTGCGAAATATGGAGCGCCACGTTCTGGAAATAGGCGGCAAAGAGTTGGTTCTTTATAACACCCATCTGAACGGTTCCTTTAAAGACCAGTTTGTTGAATTGATGGCTGCCGCCGAAGCAGATTATGCCGCCGGCAGAACCGTTGTGATCACCGGCGACTTCAATATCCGCTATACGGCAATGAAAGGCTATATCAATACAGATCATTTCCTGCCCCTGAACGGCACCGACACCTTTAAACTGGGCGTGGGCAGAGAAGCCACCTATATTGATAACATCATCATTTCCCGGAATATCACCGATTATTATTACGATGAATCCACCGGCGTTTGCGTGAAATATCTGGATGCTGAGGAAGCGGATAGCGATCATCCTATGATCTATTCCCACATCAAACTTCCATA